>JBEKVG010000142.1:0-6818 GCA_049514195.1 Anaerolineales bacterium
GGCTCTCGGGAACGTTGAACTGCCGCTTCGCTATGCCGGAATAACAGCCGGCCGGAGGAAACAGGCCCTGGAGGCACTCGAAGCAGTTGGGCTGAAGGAACGGGTGATGCATCGTCCGACGGAACTCTCCGGCGGTCAACAGCAGCGCGTTGCCATAGCACGTGCTCTGGTCAACGATCCGGCCATCATTATGGCCGACGAGCCTACCGGCAACCTCGATTCAAAAGTAGGTAAAGAGATCATAGCCTTGCTGCTGGAATTGAACCGCCAAAAAGGCACCACCCTGATCATCATCACCCACGACCAATCCGTGGCAGCGCAAACGCATCGTTTGATTCACTTGCGCGATGGATTGGTGGAGGAAGTATGAACATAGGGCAATCTATCATTGAGGCCTTGGAAAGCCTGAATGCCAATCGTCTGCGCTCAGGATTAACGATGCTGGGCATCATCATTGGAGTGGGGGCAGTGATTGCCATGTTGTCGGTCGGACAGGGTGCCCAATCCACCATTACCGGTGCGATCAGTGGGATCGGCACCAATCTGCTGTTTGTTACTTCCGGTAACAGGACTCAGGATGTACGTAATCCACGCCCGATCACCATGGAGGATGCACAGGCTATTGCAGATCCCCTGGTTTCGCCGGATATCGCCGCGGTTGCTCCGGAGATCCAGGGTGGTGTTGAAGTTAGTGTAGCAAACGGTAAACAGACGACAAATAGTATTACCGGTGTTACACCGGAATACTTCTCGATGCAGAACTATGCCGTGACAGAAGGCGCTTTTATTACCCAGGATCAAATACTGGGACAGGCCTCCGTGGTAGTGATCGGCCCCACCATTGCAGACAAATTGTTCAGCCGTCATGATGGCCTGATCGGCGAAACCGTCCGGCTTAATGGGCAACCTTTTCACGTGATTGGCGTAACAGCCTCCAAAGGAGGTAGTTCGTTTGGCAGCCAGGATAGCAACATTTTCGTTCCGATCAGCACCGCCCAGGCACGCTTGATCCATCGTGCATCGGTTAATGAAGTTGACTTGATCTATGTCCAGGCAACCAGTGCTGATACGGTAAATCAGGCTACCGATGAGGTTACCCAGATATTGCGTGAGCGCCATCACACACCGATTGGCATTGATGACTTCACCATCTTTTCGCAAAAGGATATTCTTTCAATTGCCACGACGGTTACGGGTGTGTTCACCATTTTCATAGGTGGCATAGCCGGGATATCCCTACTGGTCGGTGGGATTGGCATTATGAACATCATGCTGGTTTCGGTGACTGAACGTACGCGCGAGATCGGCTTACGCAAGGCCCTCGGGGCACGCAAACGGGATATCCTGATCCAATTTCTGACCGAGTCTTCCCTGCTCAGTCTGTTTGGTGGTGTGATCGGGATAGGCCTGGGTTGGTTACTGGCATTGTTGGTCGGGCGAATCGCCACGGCAAGCGGTAACCCGTTCAACCCGACCGTCAACCTCAGCTCTATCCTTTTGGCAACCCTCTTCTCGGCGGCGGTTGGCCTGTTCTTTGGAATTTACCCCGCCAACCGGGCAGCCGGCCTGGAGCCGGTTGACGCGCTACGTTACGAGTAGGTTGCCTTCAATGTCCGAGGTCAAGAGACTTCGGACATCTTTTATAATGGGGGTATGAAGATTACTATCGATGATATACCTCCAGATTGCCTGGCAGAATATGCCAGAATCCCCATTGCCTTTAGGGTCAAATCTATACTGACAGTTGAGTTGGTTGATGGGGGTCTGGGTGGAATTCTTTTCCACGAAGTCCCGGTTATTCGGTATATTAAAGATTATGACGCTCACGGTGAATTGCCCACGGATTGGCCGAAGCGTTTCGATGTGACGAATTGGAGTTTCTTCCTGGCGAAATTAGGCGATCAGCCGGTTGGAGCAGCAACAGTGGCATTTGATACGACCGGCGTGTTCATGCTTGAAGCCCGGAGAGACCTTTCAGTACTGTGGGATATCCGCGTCCTTCCGGAGGCGCGTGGCGTAGGCATCCCGCTTTTCCGGTATGCAGCAGAATGGTCCCGAGCACATGGCTGTACGCAGATGAAAATCGAGACCCAGAACGTCAACGTGCCGGCTTGTCGATTCTACCAACGAATGGGGGCCCGTCTAGGAGAGATCCATCGCCATGGATATGCCGGCGTGCCAGAGGTGGCGCATGAGGTGATGTTGAACTGGTATCTGGATCTCATTGATGATTTCAATCCTTGACGCCCCCAGATGGGTAGGGTAAAATAACGCCTCATTTGAAGTGGTGTATATCCGTACGCGATGAAAAAAGGTAGTCCCTCCGTCGCGGGGTAGAGCAGTGGCAGCTCGTCAGGCTCATAACCTGGAGGTCGGTGGTTCGAGTCCACCCCCCGCAACTAGATTGTTCTGAACGTATCCCGGGCTGTTCCGGCCTTAGAATGGCCGGAACTTTCTTTTCTTTCTTCTCCTAATACAGTAAACTTAGCCCTTTGAAGGGGAACACGTCCACTTCCAAAGAAATCGCTTATCTCTTGATTGACCAGCTTCTTATCGCCTGCAAATAGATTCTCTAGAACCGCATTGCATGAATTTCTATACTAGGCGGGGTGTAGTCAGGTGGGAATTGTATCTGGAGAACTGGGAGGCACATTACCTGCTCTTTGTAACTATCTGATTGGGGGCGGTCTTTCCCACTTTCAGGCGATTAGATAAACAAAATAATTAAATTTGCCTAGATTGGGATGAATGCCATTTATATTCTTTTAAGGGGAGATTTGGGTATAATATCCAAAAAACAGGCTCATGTGTGTTTGTTTTTATAACCCTATGTCGCACAATATTTACGTGTAGGTGAGGCCTAGGTTTAAAAAGCGGCAAAGGCAGATCGATTCCCGGGGCTGCGTTTAGGCAAGACGTGATGATTCAAGAAAGAGTCGATTGATGAATGAATTCGCTGGGAAACAGAACTGACCTGGCGTGTCTCTGATTAAAAGCGATAGAAAGGATGACTTACGTGTCTAGTTTATAGACAGAATCACAAGTTTGGTAAATCATGACGACTTACTGGTATGTCTTGCATAGCAAACCCCATAAGGAAGGATTACTGGCTGAACAACTTGAGCTCCGCAAGTTCGAAATATTTGCCCCGCGGATACGAGTACAAGTTGTTAACCCGCGTGCTCGCCGATTTAGACCTTACTTCCCTGGATATATATTTCTTCATGTAGATTTGGGAGAATTGGTTCTATCAACCTTACAATACGTACCTGGCTCCGCAGGTCTGATCGCGTTTGGAGGGGAACCGGCTTTTGTACCGGACGGTTTGATCAATGCCATCCGGGAGCGTGTGGATGACATTAACTCGGCCGGTGGGGAATTGTTTGATGTGCTTAAATCAGGCGAAACAGTCCGGGTGCATTCAGGGCCGTTTGCAGGATATGAAGCCATATTCGATATACGCCTGCCCGGAACACAACGCGTGCGAGTTTTATTAAAACTTCTCCGGAATCGGCAGATCCCGGTTGAACTTCCGGCAGGGTCTGTCCGTCCGGAAAAATAACACCGTTATGCAACCAGGTAAGGTTGTTGATAGATAACTGGTAAAGAAGGATGAAAGTTCTAATTTCCATAGTGATGTCGGAAGGGCTAAGCATTCATTCCTTCATGATCCAAAAACACCCGAAGGCGATCGCACTCTCTGATCGTTGTAAGATAATGAAGACCATATCTTGTCAAGAGTTTTCTTACCGGAAGGACGGAATGTGATCCTATGGCAAACTATCTCGTTACAGGCGCGGCAGGATTTATTGGGAGCCGAGTCAGTGAAATGCTTCTCGGGCAGGGTCACACCGTTACCAGCTTGGACAACCTGAACAACGCCTACGATATTCGCATGAAGGAATATCGCCTGCGCAAGTTGCAGGTTCTACCCGGATTTACTTTCTTAAAGCTGGATATTTCGGAAGTTGGTTCAACTGAGAAACTTCCTGCCTTTGATGCGGTTATTAATCTGGCGGCGCGTGCCGGGGTTCGGGCAAGTGTCGAGAATCCTCGGATTTTTTATGAGACGAATGTAATCGGAACTCTGAATCTGCTTGAATTATGCCGCCGGCTAAATATTGGGAAATTCCTGATGGCTTCGACATCCAGCATTTATGGCGCGGATCCGGCTTACCCCACTCCCGAAACTGCTTCCACGAGTGAGCCGCTCCAGCCGTATGCAGCTAGCAAGAAAGCGGCGGAAGTCTTATGCTATACGTATCACCATTTGTACGGGATTGATGTCAGTGTGCTGCGCTATTTCACCGTCTATGGTCCGGCGGGCAGACCTGATATGAGCATGTTTCGCTTCACGAAGTGGATCTGTGAGGGTGAACCTTTGCACATATATGGTGACGGGGAACAGTCGCGTGGTTTTACTTATGTGGACGATATCGCCCGAGGCACGATCGCTGCCCTGAAACCGCTTGGATACGAGATTATCAATTTGGGTGGCCATGAGGTAATTACTATGAACGCCCTGATTGCCCTGCTCGAACATCGGATCGGCAGGAAGGCCATCATCGAAAGGCACCCGCCTAACCTAGCGGATATGGTTGCCAATTATGCAGATGTGCATAAGGCCCGCAATCTATTGGAATGGCGGCCCAAGGTCGATCTGGAGGAAGGTGTTGCAAGATTGGTGGAGTGGTATATTGCCGAACGGAAATGGGCACATGAAATCATCACTGAATAATCGTTATGTACTGAAGATAAGGAGCAAATTCAAATGATTCCGGTCAATGAGCCGCTGGTTGGTGAATCCGAGAGCAAATATGTGTTGGAATGCCTGCGTACCGGTTGGATCTCCTCACAGGGGCATTTCATCCATGAATTCGAAGACCAATGGGCTGCTTACTGTGGGATGTCTCACGGCGTGGCAGTCAGCAACGGTACGGTGGCGTTAGAAATTGCCATGGCTTGCCTTGACCTTCAACCTGATGATGAAGTCATCTTGCCCACTTTCACCATCATTTCCTGTGCCCAGGCAGTGACCATGCGCGGGCTGAAGCCTGTACTGGTTGATGCGGACCCACGGACATGGTGCATGGATGTGACCCAGGTGGAGACGAAGATTACTCCACGCACGCGCGCACTCATGCCGGTGCATATTTATGGCCATCCGGTAGATATGGACCCATTGATAGATCTGGCTCGTAAATATAATCTAATTATCATCGAAGATGCTGCAGAAGTGCACGGCGCCGAGTACAAAGGCCGTAAATGCGGCGGGTTGGGTGATCTGGGTTGCTTCAGCTTTTATGCCAACAAGATCATCACGACCGGAGAGGGCGGTATGGTCCTGACCAGGGATGCCGTCCAGGCAGAACAACTGCGCAGTCTGCGCAACTTATGCTTCAAAAAAGAGCGACGTTTCTATCACACTGAGCTTGGCCACAACTACCGCCTGACTAATTTGCAGGCTGCCATTGGTCTGGCGCAGTTGGAACGAATTGAAGATTCGGTTGCGAAGAAACGTTGGATGGGCGCTGCTTATACCGAGCGCCTGCAGCACATCCATGGCTTACAGTTACCCATTGAAGAACTATGGGCCAAGAACGTGTATTGGATGTATGGGATCGTCTTGGATGATGCCATAGGCATGAACGCAGTCGAATTTGCCCGGCGGCTGGCAGAGGCAGGTATAATGACGCGGCCCTTCTTTTTGGGCATGCATGAACAGCCTGTTTTTCACCGCATGGGTTTGTTTCTCGGCGAACACTACCCTGTTGCCGAACATATAGCCCGCCAGGGACTGTACTTGCCTTCAGGCATGACGCTCACTGAATCACAAATTGATCAGGTTTGTGAGGCTGTGGTCCGTGTATTAAGCGGCAGCGCAGTATGTTAGCGCACTGGTCGCATGTTTCCAGTGTTTTAGGCTGGGGAAAATCTCGGATGAGATGTACGCAAATTCCTTGGTCGGGGTTGCTGAAGGTACCGAAGATGCCTGTTTGTATTTGAAGTATTATTTTATTCCAACAAAACAGGATCGTTATTCGGCAGTTTATCCGGTATTCGGTGATAGAATCTATAAGTAAGGTAAGTTTGGAAATGAAAATGCCCTATCGAACGGTATATTCCGGAACTGGTTGCAAAACCGAAATCAATAGTTTCTAATCAATCATTTTCCCGGTTGACAAAGCTACAAACCATAAAAAACAGGTAAATTCGAGCCGGAATAATCAAACCCATGGCTTCTTTGATTAGGATGAAATACTTATGGTAGGTGAAATCGGGGAAAGCGCAGATAGTAAAAGCCCGATTTGCCCTTTTTTGGGTCTCAAAGACGATTCTACAACGGCGCTCTCATTCCCGTCATCTGGGAATCATTGTTTTCACGCCAGGCCGGTTCTACCGATAAAGCTGGAGTTCCAAGGGACTCACTGTCTGACTTCTGCCCATATAAGTTGCGAAGAGTTTATTCGGACGCCTAATACTCCCCTCCTACCCAATTTACGATTCGAACGTGGCTCAAGGCTTTTGAAAAAATCCGGCAAAACCCGCCTTTGGATCTTTCTCCTTGTTATTGCGATTGTGATTCTGATAGTCTGGCAGGTTTTTGCTCGGGGGTTATTGGGTTTTGGACATCCGGGACTTGCATCCGTTAGCACACTGCCTGTGTCTTCAACAACGGTTGGATTGTCGACTCTGCCCATTTCGCCAACCCAATCACAAAACACTCCAACCCCGACAATCTTGATGACGCCTTCAGCAACTCTACCAATACAAACCGCAACACTGACGATATTACTACCTCATGCATTAGAGACTCC
>JBEKVG010000143.1:0-6797 GCA_049514195.1 Anaerolineales bacterium
CCGAGCACCAGCCCAACCTCCACAACGACCACGACAGCTCCGAGAATGCCAAGCAGGATCTTGTTGCGCTTACTCATGGTTTTCATTTTCGTTTCTCCTTTTGTTTTTTTATTAGACTGTCTTCGAGTGAATGTTTTATTACACATGTACTATCCATACGCGGTATTCTTTCACCTTCACCTCCTTCGTCTTAGCCACAGTGCCAGCACGAGTCCGCCGAGCAGCAGGCCGGCAGCAAACGCCAGTCCCACTTCGACCGGCAGCCTTCCGATTGCTGTCCCGGCCAGGGGTGCATTCCCCAACCGGCCAACCGGTAACAACGCCACCCCCAGGACAACCACCAGCGCCAGCCCCACCAGGGCGAAGGCCAGTTTCTGTTTCCGGGTGAATACCCGGGCAGTCCGCCAGGAAGTGAGCCGTCGCAGGGGATCGCGGAACCAGGAGCGGGTGACTGGCGGGTGGCTCTCGCCGCCGGAGACGTCGATTGCCTGGACCAGGTCCTGCATGCTCAGGGCGTGCGATTTCTCGCCGGACCAGAGCAGCATCCGGTCGGTGGCCGGGTCGATGCCGATCAGCAGCAGGTTTGGCTGCTGCAAGATTGCCAGGGGAAAATCCGCTGAAACACCCCCCATGTCGAAAATGATGGCCGCCGGGTCCAGGCGCTGGAGTTCTTCAAATGACTCATCCCGAGAGGCATCCAGGGACAAGACTTCTAGGCCGGGGAAATTCTCCAGGCTGGCCCGTATCCCTTCCAGGATCAACGTATTTCCGTACAAAACAACCCTTCGCCGCTCTTTCCTCATGCATACAGCATAGCAAACAAACCGGGCGCTTACAATTGGCAGAAGTGCTAAAAAAGTGCTAGTCCGCGGGAAGCCCGCGGACTAGCACTTGTGCCAGTCAGAGAGAGGTTGATTACTTTAATCCCAGCTTGCCGGCATACGCAATGACCTGGCTGCGGTTCTCCAGGTGCAGCAGCTGCATGATCTCGCTCATATGGTAGCGCACGGTGTGATCGCTGAGCATGAGCCTGGCGGCGGCTTCTTTGTACGTCAGGCCGGAAGCCACCAGCCGCAGCACCTCGGTCTGGCGCTCGGTCAACTTTGTCTTCTCCCCATCGCCCTTTTCCCCATTCTCCGTGTCTCTCTTTTCCCCCTCCGAAAGGTGGGCAAATTCGCGCAGCAGCCGCGCGGCCAGCCCCGGGGAAAAAGGCGGAGTGCCTTCCTCCAGCCCATGCAGTGCTTCGATGAAGGCTGCCCCCTGGGTACTTTTGAGCAGGTAGCCACATGCCCCGCTTTTGATTGCTTCGAATAGATCGTCGTCCTCGGCGGAGGTGGTGAGCATGACGATTTTCATGTCCGGCCGCTGCGCCTTGATCAGCCGGGTGGCACACAGGCCGTCGCAGCGCGGCATGCGGATGTCCATCAGTACCAGATCGGGTTCCAGCCGCAAGGCCTGTTCGACTCCTTCCTGCCCGTCTCCGGCGGTTCCCACCACTTCAAAGCCACGCGACACCAGCAGGTTGCACAACCCCTCCACCAGGAGGGCGTGGTCATCGACAATCAGTATTTTCATGGTGACTCCAGTGAACGGTTAGCAGTGAACGGTCAACAGTAAACGGTGAAAGGATCAGTTTGTATCGCTGAATGGTTGGACCACGTATTCGTTACCATCTTCTCGCAATCCCTTGGTTGGTTTACCACAGAAAAGATCAGCTTTCTCCATTGTGCCGCCCAGCAGGCGACCAACCTGTTTGCATTTTTCAATTAACGCAATCCCTTTCGCAGGATCCAGATATCCACATTCCACAGTTGTTTCAATCCAATGTTGGGTTTCGTATTGCTCACCATCCGCATCAGTAAGTTTGCTCACAAAGTGGGCTTCATAACGCCGCTTCGCCCAAGCTTCGGCGATATTTGCTCCAATCGAGCGAGATGAACGGCGGATTTGATCGCTCAGGGCGAACTTTTCCTCTTTTGGAAACGCTCGGGATATTAAGAAAACCTCATTTTGCAGCTCACGTGCTTTTTGATACACCAATAAATCCCGAAAACTCTCCGCATGTTTCAACTCACTCATCCAATCCTCCTCTCCATAGCTAACTGTTTACCGTCTACTGTTTACTGTTCACTGTCTATTCCACTCACCGGCACATCCACTTCTATGCACGTCCCCGCACCGGGCGCGGATTGCACCCGCAGGCTGCCACCCATCTGTTCGGCCCGCTCTTGCATGATACGCAGCCCAAAATGACTACTCCCATCACTCACTGCCAGCGCAGGGTCAAACCCTTGCCCATTATCCTGGACATGGATGCGCACCAGGGGGTCTTGCTTTTCAAAGGATACCTGCACGCAGCTTGCCGCGGCGTGCCTGCGTGCGTTCGAAAGTGCTTCCTGGATAATGCGAAATAATTGCATCTGCACCTCCGGACCAAACTTCCCCTCGTCCACCCCTGGCCCAACCGAAAACTCGGTCTGGATGCCGTAATTCTGGCTGAAGCCGTCCAGGTAATGCCGGAGGGTTGCAAAAAACGGTTTCTGGTCTGACGGTGTCAACCTTAGGTTGAGGATATACTCGCGCATGTCAGCGTGCGCCTCTTCCATGACACTGATCAGGCGCGTAAGCTGGTTCCCGGCCTCCGCCAGGTGGGTATGGACGTCCTCGACCTGCCCCGCAGATAGCGCCGAATTTCCATCATTGATGCGATCGTGCACAACTTCCAATTGGAAGCCCGCATATCCCAGCACTTGGCCAATGCTGTCGTGCAGCTCGCGCGCCAGCTGCTCGCGCTCATGCAGCATGGCCAGCGCCCGCTGCTGGTCGACGATCAGCGTTTGGGCGCGCTTTTGTTCGGTCACATCGTGCAACATGAGCAGGCGACCTACTGCCAATCCACGCCAATCGTTTAACAGTGAGATCGCCAGTGTGTAACACCGAACCTCTGGCCCGACCCCCACACCATCCCGCGCAGTCCCTGCACCGTCCCGCAAAGTCCCTGGTGTTCTTCCCAGGGAATGTCCTTCCGGGAGTGTTCTTCCTGGGGGGTATTCTTGCCCTTCAGGTATACCTTGCGTATGTGTGTTCGGGAGGCTGAGCTCGATTTCGATCCCGCCGGGATCAGCCAGAGGCCCATCCGGGTAATCCGGCAGTAGTTCCCTGACCGGTTTGCCCTTGGCCTGCTGCGCAGGCTCACCCAAAATCCATTCGGCGACCGGATTCATGCTGACGATCTTACCCTGGGAATCCAGCACCAGCATTCCGGCATGCGCCTGCTCGATGACCGTCTGCCGGGCCACTGGGAGCGGGTCGAAGATGCGGAAGCCGAACAGGGCGATGGCATACATCAGATATTCAATCGCGATCGGGGGCACTCCGAAGAGCAGGTCAGATTGGATAGCCTGGGTCGTCACCAGCAGGTATACCACGCGCATCCCAACCAGGCCGGTCAGCATGACGACCACCGGCCAGCGGTGCTGCGGCGAACGTTGAAACAGCCAGACAAAGACGATGATATTGATGATGCTTAGCCCATAACCATAGGCGACAAAGAACCAGTTGACCGGAGTGCGCAGAGGGGTGACAAATCCATCGACCACAAAACCCCGCCACGCCAAGTGAAGGAAACCATCGGTCAGGGCCACCGCCATTGCCAACAGCGGAGCAATGGACAGCAGGGCCAGGTTGCGGCGGGTCAGCCAGCGCCCGGGCCAGGCGTATTCCAGGATAAAGCAGGTGACCGCGGTAACGACAGGTGCCTGCCAGACGCTCTGGAATTTGAACCAGAAGATCTTTGTCGCAGTATCCAGGGCGGCAGATTCCATGATGAAACTGGCTGCCCATGGTACGGCGAGCAAGGCGCCGATGATAAACGGCAGTGCGCCCGGCATGCTGCGCCTCCGCCAGCTATAGGCGGATAGCGCGATTAATAGCAGGACCGTTAAGATGGATGGCCAGATGTGGGGAGTATAGACATAGTTCCAGGTCATATTGAGCTAATTCTCACTTAAGACCATTCTTCTGGTTGCGCTCAAGGATTAAGAAAACAATGATCGGATCAATACCAAATTTATTATACATGAAGAGGGGTAAGTAATCGTTCCGAACCTGGTGAATGAGTGGGTAAACTTGCTATAAGGGTTATTTCTTTTGAGAGCGTGTGAGACAAAAAGGGGGTAAAAAATCAGATATGCTTTCTTGGCAATTTGACAACTCACCCAGTCTTCCCCTCTGATCAAAACGCAAACCAGCCAGAAACCCCTCTAAATTAAAGGAATTCTGACTGGTTTTGTCCGATTCCGATGCCCCAGGCGGGAATTGAACCCACAACCTTAGCCTTAGGAGTGCTCTGCTCTGTCCATTTGAGCTACTGGGGCAACCAGGAAATTATACCAAATTCTTGCGTTTCCTCTTAACCATTGCTATACTACAATGTATTGCGTATTTTCTCGATAATTAGGCGAGGATGGGGGTGTGCGGGCCCTTCGCCTCCCGCACACCCCCAACTCCCCGTTTTATTGAGAGTTTATGTCTCGCGTGAATGGGTGAACCAAAGTCCTGATAAATAAGAGCCAACTGGCACAGGTGAGTCTACAGATCCGCAAAAGGAGCAATAGAGTCAATGGAGCCACAGAAGTTTGGACGATATGAAATCAAGGCCGAGATCGGTCGCGGCGGCATGGCCACTGTCTACCACGCCTACGACCCGCGCTTCGAGCGCGAGGTGGCGATTAAGGTTCTACCGCGCGAGATGCTGCACGACGTGCAGTTCCGCGCCCGCTTCGAGCGCGAAGCTAAGACGATTGCCATGCTCGAACACCCGTCCATTGTGCCGGTCTACGACTTTGGCGAGGAGGATGGGCAGCCCTACTTTGTCATGCGCTACATGACCGGTGGCTCGCTATCGGACAGGATGAAGAAGGGGCCAATGACTGTGCAGGAAGCAGCACGCATCCTGACGCACATCGCCCCTGGACTGGACGAAGCTCACGCCAGAGGCATCATCCACCGCGACCTGAAACCTGGAAATATTCTCTTCGATCAATTTAACGAACCATATATCTCGGATTTTGGTATTGCCAAACTTTCCGAATCACAGACCAATGTCACTGGTAGCGCCATCGTGGGCACACCTGCTTACATGAGTCCCGAACAGGCACAAGGGGAGGGCATAGATGGCCGCAGTGACATCTATGGGTTGGGCGTTATTTTGTTCGAGATGCTGACCGGCCAGCAACCCTACCATGGCGACACGCCCATGAGCGTGGTCGTCAAGCAAATCACCGACCCGGTTCCGCACATTCTGGACATCAAGCCAGACTTACCTCCTGACATGGAGGTCATTATCGAGAAGGCCATGGCCAAGGATCGTAACGAACGATTCCAGGATGTGAAGTCACTGGCAGATGCCCTGAACGCAGTTACCCATGGCGAACGCTTGAGCCTGGGGTCTTCCGACGCGACCATGCTGGCATCTCCCAAGACGATACCTTCTGCCAAACCTCCCTCCCGGCCTCTCCCAGGGACGATCATTGCGAAACGAGCGCAAATGCCTGAGGTTGGCAGGCAGGTTGAAGGCCCGGTCGCACCGCGCAGAAAGAGTGGATTATGGATTGGCCTGGGTGCGGGTATTCTGTTCCTGTGCATAGTGGCTGGCATCGGAATTGCTTTATTCAGGAATAATATCCCCTTCCTGGCTGCCTCCCTCCCAAAGCAAACGCCAACCGTCACCCAAGCTTCCCCTACGCTACCTATTACGGCACCTACCGCGACCGACACGGTAGCAAGTCTGCCGGTTGTTAGTAACACCCCTGCTTCCACTCATACGCCCATCCCTACCGCCACGCCAACCATTCCCAGCCTGCCAACCCTCGGCGGTGCCGACTTGATTGCTTTCCTAAGCAACAAGGACATCTGGTTGGTAAACGTGGATGGCACTGGTCTAAGCCAGCTCACCAAGGATGCTGCAGATAAGCATGACCTGCAATGGTCGCCGGATGGCAAGAGCCTGTTTTACATCGGCGGTACATGCATCTATTCCGTGACAGTTCCGGAAGGTATAAGTAAATCAATTACCTGCTTCCCTGGCGCCAAATACCTAGAAGCGTTCGAGATTTCACCGGCTGGCTCCCAGGTGGCCATTAGCCTAGATCGGGTACTTTATATCGTGCCCTTGGATGTCACCCAGCTATCGGGTGTCAGCACCAGGAGCCAATTAATGAATATAAAGGGAATCACCTTTACCTACACTGAACTAGCCGGTCAGTTGGCTATAAAGAAGGTGCGCTGGTCGAGTAATGGCAAGAAAATTGCAGTGAGTTTGCTTACCCCGAGTGCCGGCCTATTCCTGGATTTGATAGTCATCTACGATATATCCAACTGTACAAGCGCCGTACCCTGCAACACCACCATGTATTATCAGGATAACTTCCCGGCCTCACGATTTACAATGAATGGCTATGGGACTGGCGGTGGCAAAAACCCAGTTATCCCCTCCTATGATTGGGATGGGGAATCGCTCTTCCTGCTCAACAGCATCATCCGCAATGGCGTTTATGGTTATTTATATACCTATAACTCCTCCAAGCAAATTGGTGAGGAGATCAGCCCACTTGGCAGTTGTTGCTATACAGATGCGCGCTGGAGTCCGGATGGTACGTATGTGCTATTCTCCTATCAGGATATGAGTCTGGGGAGTGCCTCCAGGAATCAGCTCTACTATATCCCTTACGGAAGTATCGGCACGGGCGCAGAATATAACCCGCTGCCTTTACCCGGTACCATCCTTGCCAATATAT
>JBEKVG010000144.1:0-6794 GCA_049514195.1 Anaerolineales bacterium
CTCCAAAACAGGATGGTGAGATTAAAATAAAAGCCCCCGAAGGGGCTTGATTTTTCCGGCAGGGTGTTTGCAAAGCCCGTCCGAGGTGTCATTGCCTGCGCCACTTGTACCTGCGCAAGTGCAGGCAGTACCGCAGGTACAGGTGCGAAGGAGCGCAGCGACTGAAGCAATCCCCACATATGGCCAGGAGATTGCTTCAACCGGCGCAGAACGCCGGTTTCGCAATGACACAAACAAGGAGTCGCCTCTACTTCATATTAGCCTTAATATTTAGGCGATTAGGCGCTGATACAGCGCTTGAGTTTCTTCAGATGGGAGAATACCCCATTCGGCCTGCAACGCATTACGGCAAGCCTGATATTGCCAGATGACCGCCAGCCTGTCCCCCCGATCCGCGTGGAGCTGCATTGCCAGCCGATGGAAATCTTCGAGGCAGGAGTTCACTTCCAGGGCACGCTGGCAGGTCTGCAAAGCCGATTCACGGTCTCCGATCTGCCGCTGGAGTCCGGCAAGTTGACGCAACGCATCCAGGTAAGCCTGTTCGAGACGATGGCGCTCTGGCCACGCCCAATCCGCATCCACACCTTGAAGGTAAGGACCGTGCCAGAGTCTGGTGGCAAAGCGTAAATGTACGATCTTGTCTTCAATCTGCTCCACCACCCTGACCTGTGCCAGATGAGCATCAAACTCCTCAACATCGTATTCATAATCCAAGGCCCGGTTGAAGAAATACAGGTTATTCTCAAATATGATGACATCCTGACCCAGGGCATGCCGTAAACGGTAAAGATTGTTCTTAAAACGCAACTTCAACTGGTTAGAATCAATATCCGGCCAAAAGACTAAGCCAACTTCATCCTTGGTAACTGGATGCGAACTATACAAGAAAAAGAAGAACAGATCGCGGACAGAAATTGTCTGCCATTGGGACAAAGCCACCAGTTTCCCGTTCATGCGCACTTGCGGTTTTCCCAGGAGTTGGATGGTTAATCGGGAAGTTTGCAGGGGGGCAGTCCCGAGCAGGCGCCGCAGGCGTTTGCGCAAGATCGGGAGGTTCTGCCCGGCCTGGGTAACCCGTCTTAGGAGTGGATCAATTTCCGGGTCCGCATGCAGACCCGCCAACCAGGGAGCTGCATGCCGGAGTATATGTATCAAAGGCGGATCTCCCGCCTCTTGAGATAAAGTACCCAAAACGGCCCGCAAATAATCCCGCGCGGCGGCTTCCTCTCCAGACCCGGCCAGGGCTGCCGCCAACCAGACACGCGTCCAGTCTGTCTCGGCTGTCAAGTTGCCGGTTTGGAATTGTCCAAGTGCATTCTGTAATTCCGATAAGGCCGGCTGTAGTCTTCCTTCTGTCAAAGACAAGCAACCACTCTCCAGAGATAACAAACCTAACTCGTAGTTTGAGCCGCTTGACTGGATCAAGGGGCGGACTTCCTGCAAGAAGCTGTGCGCTTCCTTTAACCTGCTCCTCAAGCGCGCTAAGCGTGCCTGCGCCAGTAAAAGATAGTTCACCAAGAATTGATAACTGACTTGCTGTGAAAGGCTTGTAGCTGTGGTGTATGTTTGATGGGCAGATTCGTACTCATCCAGATCAGAAAGAACATCCCCCAAACTGGCAAGCAGCATGGCTTCCTGCCAGCGAAAGCCACCCTGACGGGCGCAGACCAACCCCTCTTCCAGAGTCTTGATGGCGGTTTCGTAATCTCCCTGCATGTAATCCAAAACAGCCAGGTTATTCAGAACATTGGATTGTGAGTACAGGTCGTCTTCCCGCTTCCATTCGGCCAGGGCTTTCTGGTAGAAATGCGCCGAAGCAGCATATTTTCCGGTTGCCTGGCAGACCCATCCCATATCCATTTGTACACGGGCGATGCTTTCCACCTCACCCAGCAATTCATATTCATGCAGCGAATCTTCCAGATTGAGGACCGCATCTTCCACCTGACCGAGACGGAAAAGACAGATTCCCTTGAACCGCCTCGCTTCAGCAATTTCCATTTTCAAGCCCGGAGAATTCTTAGCCAGTTTGAGCACTTCATCAGCATCCTGAATCGCACCTGAATAATCTCCTACGAGGCGGCGGGCAGCCGCGCGGCGAACAAGAGTCAGTGGCAAGCCGGGAAGAGCGTTCTCGTTTTGGAGCAGGGCAATGGCACGATCAAGCATGGACAAGGCTGTTCGTCCATCGCCCAGAGCGGCCAAAAGCGTGCCTTTCAGAGAGAGCAAGGCCGGTCTTTTTTCAAGCACCGCTTCGGAGAATTCATCCAGCCAGGATTGGAGCGTAATGAGGTGCTCACTTGACAACACCAGCGTCCCAACACGCTCGACCAACCCGGCCAAGGCATCCGGATTGTTAAGCTGCCGGGTCAGGGCAAAGGCCTTCTCCCACTCTCGACGCTCTTCGTAGACATGCGCCAGGCGGGTAAGAATGGCAGTGGCTATCTCTGGCAACTCTTGAAAGATGCGCTCCTGGAGGAACTCCATGAAGAGATGATGGTAGCGCAACCATTTTCCCTGAGGACCAACCGGCAGCACAAAAAGATTATTGCGCTTGACCGTTTCAAACAGATTCTTCCAATCTTCAGCGCCTAGGACCGCCTCGCACAGGCTGAGATCGAATTCTTCGAGCAGAGACGTCTGAAGAAGGAACTGGCGCAGTTCAGGGGGTTGCTGTGAGAGAACTTGCTGGTCAAAATAAACGGCTAGATCGACGCCAGTCAGGCGAGCCGCCCGCATCTGCGTTGCCCAGGTCCCGGTCGTGGAAGGTTCTGGCATGCCGCGGGTCGCTTCGGATGCAGAAAGAAGAAGACCGGTAATCCACCCTTCAGTCTGGCGGACCAGTTCTTCTGTGGTGTCGTCGGCCAATTTCACGCCATAGTTCTGCTCAAAAAGTCCGCGTATTTCGTCTGGACGGAAAGCCAGTTCTTCCAGGTCAAAACCGCCAACCTGCTGGCGAGCCACCATGAGGGTGATATCGGGCAGGGTCGGCAAGTTGCGCGAGGCCAGGATAACATGGCAGTTCTCACCAACCAGGGAAATAAAACGACTGAAAATGTCTCGGATAGGGGGGATAATATCCACAAAGTGATAATCATCCACAATCAGGGCAAAATGCTCTTTAATCAGGTCTTTCGTTTCGTTGACCAGGCTGGAAAGCAGTCGTTCGGAATCCTGTTCGAAATTGGTCATCGTCCTGAGAACAGCATTCGACCGTTTCCCGAAATAGGGGA
Organism: Anaerolineales bacterium; assembly: GCA_049514195.1. Lineage (GTDB taxonomy): Bacteria > Chloroflexota > Anaerolineae > Anaerolineales > Villigracilaceae > UBA877. The sequence continues at coordinate 3,234 of JBEKVG010000144.1, forward strand.
AGCGTTCAGCCAGAGCCGCGATCAGATAAGTAATGAAACGCTGGGGGTCTTTATCGAGGGCGTCCAGCGAGAGCCAGCAGACCGGCATCTCGGACTGGTGGGCAAAATTCACCAATAGGGAAGTCTTCCCGTACCCGGCTGGTGCGGTAATAAGGATGAGTTTCTTTTCCAACAGGTCGTCGAAAAGCGCCAACAAGCGCGCCCGGCGCAAAACCTCCGGACGAAGCGCGGGGATAATGACCTTGGTGCGGCTGGTAGGAATTCCGACTCGGCTCATAGGCTGCCACGATAATTATTGTAACCGTTTTAATTCCCGCGTACATAGCTGGAAGGTGAGATAGTTGAAAGCTGAAAGGTGAAAGGGTAAAATAGTTGAAAGCTGAAAGGTGAAAGGTGAAAGGTGAAAGTCTTTAGCCTTCAGCTTTGAGCTTTGAGCCTTCAGCTTTGAGCCTTCAGCTTTGAGCTTTGAGCTTGGCGCTTTGTACTATCGGCTTTGGGCGATGGCTTTGATCAAGCCCTTTAGCATTTTGATGATTTCGATGGCTGAAAATTCAAGATTTTTGAATTTTTCTGAAGTCAGCCAACCTTGCATCTGAAAGATTTCTAACAATGTCAGAGTTTCATAGATTGAGCCGCGTGCAATATACAAGAAATGGATGAATTCTTTCTTTGATTCCCTGCCTTTCCCTTCGACAAGCTCAGGGCAGGCCCTTCGACAAGCTCAGGGCAGGCCCTTCGGCAATATTCATCGGCACGGATGTAACGGCTGACTCAAGCTGCTCGAGCAGGCGGTAATGCTTGCGTGGTGTCTCCAATCCATCGATCAACTGGATAATCTGATTGGCAAACTCCATGCTCTTCTGCCATACCTGTAAATCCTTATAAGCTGCCTTTTCCACCTCTGTCATATTTCCTTGCCTTTGCTTTTATCTTTCAGCTTTGAGCTTTTAGCTTTCAGCTTTGACCTTTGACCTTTCCGCTTTTACTTATCTGTGTCCTTATTTCCATCCAATCCTCACACTTGAACCAGACAAGGGTCGTCCCGGATGTAAGCGATCTGCTGTCCCAAATAGGCCAGGGGTGAAAGGCCATGCCAGCGCCGGAGAATATGATAGGCCGGGGAAGTCAACAGGCGACAGGCTTCCACGGCTGGCTTCCAATATTCCCGGCGGATTTCTGCAATCGTGTCTATGTTGGGTAACAGGCCAAAATCCCAAGCGGCGCATAAGCGTGCGAGAAAATCCACCCTGTCTGGTAATGTTTCCAGCACATCCGGGACATCCACATCCGGGTATAAAGCACCATCCAGCCAGGCAGAGTTATTCATTCCTTCGACAGGCTCAGGACAAGCCCTTCTCCTGCAAGAAATCACTTAAGAACCAATCACGCAATTGCTTTGCCTGCTGGAATTGCTGCAAATCAACAATTTTCTCCAAGGGACGATGCAAAGCAATGCGTTCCAGATGGGTCTCAATTGCCAGCCGGGCACGCCGTGTATCTGCATCACTGCCTGCCAGCGTCTGCCGCTTGCGCCAAACCGCCCAACACTCATCCATGCTCAATAATCCGGCTTGGCAAAGTGCGAAAATGTCCAAGAAATCACGTGGCGCTCCCCGTTCCACCAAGGCAACCATTTTGCTCGCTGCCAGGTCAGCCAGGCTGTCCAGAGGGATGTCAATCCAGCCTGCCAAAATGGGTTCTTCCAAGCGTACCGAGCGAGTGGCAATCTGAAAGCTGAAAACTGTCTTCCCTTCCTGGGATAATTCCACACTGACCACATCGCCCCAGGCACGCACATGCACGCGGCCAAAATCAGACAGGGTCGTTTCAAGAACCCTTACCACAGCCTGCCTCTGTTGCTCAGTAACGGATTCAGACCACCAGGCATCCACGTCATGGGTTGGACGATAATCGAGGTAATGGAGCAATCCCAAGGCTCCCCCAAGAGAAATTCGAACAGCAAGGTTTGCCTTTACCAAAGCCTCCAGGCAAGCCCGCGCATAAGTCGATAAGTTGGATGGTTGTTGCGGTTGAATACTTTTCATAACGAAAATTATACCGTATCTCTGATTCACTGACAGAAATTCAAATTATGACAAAAAGACCGACGACAGGAGACCTATGGTAGTCGACGGCTTAATGCCGAAATGCATTCAATGTCTCCAGGTATTCATCCGGGCGGCCGATATCGAAGCATTGGCCATTGATGACCAGCCCCATGAACCCGTCCTCCTGGCGCAAGCGGTCCAAGGCGGAGGTCAGTTGGAATTCACCGTGTTCCCGGACGTTGTTCTCGATATGTTCTTGCAGATAATCGAACAGCTTTGGCTTGATAATATATTGACCAAAAAGAGTGAGATATTCCTCTTCCGGCAAACCAGGCACGCGCAGGTTGGTGCGGGCATAATCGGGAGTGGGCTTTTCGGCGAACTCGCTGACGCTGAGCAGGCTTTCATCTTCCAGCCAGACACCGGTAACCGTGCCGAAACTGCCAATCTGTTCTTCGGGCGTGCGACGAATACCCACAATACTTTGACCATGCCGCTGGTAGGCCTCCAGAAGTTGGCGGGCACAGGATGGTTCGATGCCGGACCTGTAAATATGGTCGCCGAGCATCAGCAAGAATGGTTCGTCCCCCACTTCCTTCTGGGCACAGAATACGGCGTGACCAAAACCTTCTTGGGTAGCCTGGACGACGAAAGTGACACGCCGGCCAATCTCCAACAGGCGGCGGGAATATTCCTTGAATTGGGGCGGCAGTTTATTGTAGTTCTCGATGGAAATTTGCTCGTTGAACAAAGATTGAAATTCTTCCAAGTCATTTTTCTGGACAATGATGATCACTTCCTCGATGCCGGCTTCCAGCGCCTCCTCGATGACGATGAGAATGGCGGGTTTGGCAATACCATCCCGGCCAATGACAGGGAATAATTCCTTCTTCGTGGCTTTGGTGGCCGGGAAGAGACGCGTCCCGAACCCAGCGGCCGGGATGACGGCCTTGCACACTTTTTGTTGAGGGGTGATGGTCAGCTTGAGAGCCGGCAGATGCAGGTCACGCTCCAGGATCTGGATGACCGTCTGCTGATCTGTGCTGGTGGGGCAGATAAATTGGGCTGTACCGTCGCCCTGGGAACCGACACCCTTGCCACCCAGGATATGCGGCTGGAGCCGTTCATAGCCCAAAATCTTGTGGAGGACCGGGGAGGTTAATTCTTCGGGATAGGCGGGAGTAGCGTACCGGTCGAATAAGCCCTGTGCTTCGGTCATCAGGGAGCCAAGGCGGTGGGCATCTGCGTCGCACAGGGCATCCATGGCCTGATGGACGAGGCGCTTGTTGATCGGTCCGAACAGTTCCTGCACGCCGCGCTCCACATCGTTTTCGGCGAAAGGATAGCAGTGGTTCAGCCGGTTGAGGATTTCCAGCGTGTCTTTCTTCGCCTGCTAGTCGACTATGACGATGTACAACGGCTGGTCCACCTGCAGATCGGTTTTCTCCAACCGGTCGCCATCGATGGTCATCAACACCGGGCGGTTGCCGAAGGCGCAACCTTGGTCCATGCG
>JBEKVG010000145.1:0-6762 GCA_049514195.1 Anaerolineales bacterium
CTTTCGATTTGATTGTCATTCTATAACCTCATCTTCCTTCGATCAGGCTCCTTCTGATCTTGCGGTATAACACGATCGGGCTGTCACCCGGGATCAGGATCTCGCCGATGCCCAGGTCGGGACGCGGCGGGCGCTGGGTAATGACCACGCGCCGGTCCTGGCGCTCGATCACCAGGTTCGCCAGGCTGCCCACCCAGCCGTAAAGCTGGCGTAAAACCGGGAATCGCATCGTGTGGTAATAACGCACATACATTAGGGTGTTTTCATCGTCGATCGGGGCGAAGGCTATCATGACGCGCAGGCCGTCGGCAATCCAGTTATGCCAGAGGTTCCCGTAACGGAATTGTAGGTAGGGCCTCCGGGTTGGTTCGGGCAGTTCCGAGGCTCTCTTTGGTTTCTGGCCGTTGTCACGTTCGTTATAGACCCAGATATTGATCAGGTGGTCACCCGGCCAGTGGCTCTCCCCTCTGGCGATCGGTCCGTTGACCAGGGTCTTGTTACCGCGCCCGATGGTGTTGTAGTGGATGAAGGGCAGGTGCACCTCGTCCAGTTGGTTTTCGATGGCACGCGCGTAGTGATTGGCCCAAGGATCTTTCAGAGTGGTATAGACCATATCCGCGCCAATCGACTCGAACCACGGTACGGGTGGAAGTTCACCCTGCGGTTCGCCCCACCAGATATAGACAAAGCCGTGTTCCTCCTTTGCGGGGTAACTGCGGACGTGTAGTGCCTTGGGCGGTTCGCTCCCGCGTCCGTTGGCTGGAACCAGTTTACAGTTCCCGTTTGTTTCGTATTCGAAGCCGTGGAATGGGCATTGGATGCAATCACCGATCAACTTGCCAACACTGAGCGCCACGCCTCGGTGCGGGCATTTGTCGCTCATCACTGCCAGTTCGCCCTTAGTGTTGCGCCAGGCGACCATCTTTTCGCCCATGCGCTTCATGCCGACAATTTTGCCTTTTTTGATTTCATTTGACTCAAGAATAACATACCATTGGTTTGGGATCATATTTGCCTCATCTTGAAATTAATGGTATAGTTCGCCGCTATGTTTAAAAAGAAGAAAAGAAGACTGTCCACAGCGCTCGTGATTGTTCTCTGTCTCGTTTGCGCAGGCTCGCCATTGTTGTATTACCTGGGCAGACCCCTGCCAATCGCGATGAGCACCGAGCCATTCCAGGGAGTGAAGTATTATCGGCGTGTTCATTTTACTCCATACCCGATGGTTGCCCATATTGTTGTTGTGGATTTACAAGCGCAGGGAATCGGCTTTCTTGTAACGCCAGGCGATCGGTCTGAGACCCTTCCACTCAAGGCACAGACGACTTCCCAGTTTGCCCGCTCCACGGGAGTGCAGATTGCCATCAACGGAGATGGATTTACTCCATGGCATGCGAATGGACCATTCGACTATTTCCCGCACGTTGGAGATCGGGTAGCACCGGATGGTTATGCCATGTCCCAAGGGATCGCATACGGGCCAGCCTCCGGCCCGACGATTTATTTTGGCAAAGACGGCGAGGTGAGTTTTACTTTGGGGGATATCGCGCCCTATAATGCAATTTCCGGAAATAATATGATTGTTGTCAATGGCAAGGCGGTTGAGGGCTTGGATAATACCTATGCGGCCCCGCGGACGGCCATCGGCCTGGATGGGTCCGGGAAACGGATGATCCTGTTTGTGGCTGATGGGCGCCAGCCATTCTACAGCCAGGGGGCAACTTTGTATGAAATGGCTCAATTAATGATCTATTATGGTGCGGAGAACGCTATGAACATGGATGGCGGCGGATCATCCACGCTGGTAATGCGGAATTCGCTTGGAATTGTCCAGGTGATTAATTCTCCAATTCAGACCGGCATCCCCGGAAGGGAACGGCCAGTAGGGAATCAACTCGGAATTTTTGCACAACGTTAAAATGTGTCATTGCCTGCGCCAGCCTGTCCTGCCTGCGCCAGCCTGCCCTGGCGGCCAGTCCAGGGTACCGCAGGTACAGGTGCGAGGAGCGTTTGCCTGCCCCGATGTTTGTACGGGGTCGCGACGAAGCACTTTTACTATTTCTTACAGAGATAGCAGAATTTGCAAACTTATCTAAGATTCAATTGCTTCGCCTCAAAAGGCAACTCTTTGCTTGCAATAGCAAGTATCATAATGGTTGGAATCTCGCCGTGAAGTGCCGCAATAATTCCGGCGCATAGGTGAACTTGTATCCGCGCAGAGACCCGGCGCGTTTGGCGATCTTCGCCAGCCTTCCAGCGACATAATCCAAATGACTCTATGTGTAAACCCGGCGCGGGATGGCCAGGTGGAAGAGTTCCATCGTTGGGTAGACAATTTCACCACTGTCGGGGTCCGGATGAGCAAACATGACCGAGCCGATCTCGCATGCACGTATGGCGCCTTCTAGGTACAGCTCCACGGTCCGCGCTTGGCCGGGGAATTCGCCATGCGAGATGTGGGGGAGCAAGATTCCTGCGTCATTGTAGACAGCGTGACCGCCGGCTGGTTGGATGGAGGGGGTTGCCGGCTTGGTTAACGCATTGTGCCAGATAGGCAGTTTGCTCTAGGCGATAGGCGAGATAAGCTTCATCACAGTACCTTGAGTGCGATGATACGAGCGTCAACGTTCACTATTCCGGGGAAGTTGTCCGAGTTTATAGTCACACGTGCCCGACTGGTCCAGTCATTGTCGGCATGATTGACGATAATGCCAACTGGAGACTTGCCTGCCTCAAAGCATGCGTTGAAATAATGCCAGTATTCATTCCCTCCATCGCCTTGGTTGAAAATCTTGAAATCTGTGACGGCCAGGACACGTTTCAGGAATGTGGCCTTCGTTTAACGTTTGGAAATATTCAAAGATAGTTTCTCGGCAATCTGAGCGAGCTTTTCCTTGGTCAACTGACGTATCCACCACAGCGGGTGGTTATCGTCATTGGCATTCTTTAAATCCTCGGTTGTATATTTCATTTCACGAGCCTTCCTTATTATTGGAGATATGTTTCCGATGTCGGATATATTACCACTCCACGGATATTGCCTTCGCAGGACAAAAGATGGATAATAAGAACGGTTGGCAGGAGAGTTGTAATAATTGTCTTGTAGATTTTTCCCTGCCACCCCATTTTTGGCTTGTCTGTATATAGCGTCTCTCCACATATTCTTGGGAGAGGAGAATAAATATGCCCAACTTGATTGGCCAATCACTCGGACGCTACCAAATTCTCGAGCAACTCGGCGAAGGCGGGATGGCGACGGTATACAAAGCCTACGATACCCGCCTGGAGCGGAATGTAGCGGTCAAGGTCATCCGGGTCGACCAATTTCCACCTGCCGTGCTTGAGCGCATCCTGAAGCGTTTCGAGCGCGAGGCCAAAGCGCTGGCGCGGCTGACTCACCCGAACATCGTCAAGGTGTATGATTATGGCGACTATGCAGGCTCTCCTTACCTGGTGATGGAGTACCTACCGGGCGGGACCCTCAAAGAGAAATTGGGCACGCCGATCCCATGGCAGCAAGCGGAGAAACTGCTCATCCCGATGGCGCGCGCACTGGAGCATGCACATACGCAGGGCATCGTCCACCGGGACGTCAAGCCCGCCAATATCCTGATCACCAAAGCTGGCGAGCCCATGCTTTCCGATTTTGGCATCGCCAGGCTGCTCGAAAGCGAAGAGAGCCAAACCCTGACCGGCATCGGCGTGGGGATCGGTACTCCCGAGTACATGGCACCCGAGCAGGTCAATGCCAACACGGCTGACCCGCGCGCCGATATATACTCCCTGGGAGTGGTCTTCTACGAGATGGTGACCGGGCGCAAACCCTTCATTGCCGATACTCCACTGGCGGTATTGCTCAAACAGGCCAGTGAGCCCCTGCCGGGTCCGAGACAATTCAACCCCGACTTGCCGGCGGCGGTTGAAAAAGTGTTACTCAAGGCTCTGGCGAAGAAACCGGAAGACCGCTACCAGAGCATGGGTGCGTTCGCGGAGGCCCTGGAAAGGTTGAGTGCAGCTTCACCAACGGCGGAAACAATGGCAAGCTTTCCGAAACAAGCCACACCTCCCCGGTCAGAAAGAACGGTGATCGTCGCACCAGCTGCCGAAAGAACAGTGGCTGCCACGCCGGTTCCCACGCCGATTGCCACACCAGCGCTTGCTCCCGGCGTGCAATGGAAACTCTGGATCCCCATCACCGCAATGATGACTCTCCTCTGCATCGGATTGGTAGTGGGTGGGGGGGTGGTATTGAAAGGCTTGAAGCCGAAGGTTCCCCTGGCAGCGCCGGCGACTTCCACCAGCACACCAAAAATGGTGGTCCTTCCAATAATCAATCCCACCGCAACGCAGACTTCCACGCAAGGCCTGACGAATATTCCAAGCCTGACTTTCACAGCAACACCGACCAATCTGGTTACCCCAACTCCCGCAGAATTCAAGGTTTTGTGGGATATTTCGCATGGCCCAAGAGCAAGCGAAGATGGATCCTTATATACGCCGGATGGAATGTATAAATCCCTGGCGCAAGCCCTGACTAACCAGAAATTCAATGTTTCAAGCAGCGACCTGACCAATCTGAGTTCATATTCCATCTTGGTGTTATCGGAAACATCCGCGGATAAGGCGACGATAACCACGAATGAAGCGGGAGAAATCGAGAATTTTGTACGCGTGACAGGGGGAGGCCTTTTGATATTGAGTGATATACCCGGGTTCCTAAACCGTCTTGATATTGTCAGCAGTAGGTTTGGGGTTGGCTTGGGAGGAATAACCAGCAACGGTCCCGTCCGCTTTTCGAACGCGGCCTTTTTCTCAGACGTTTCGACCATACAATTTTTATTTGGAGGAGGAGTTTTACAAGTGTCGCCTCCCAGTGAAGCGGAAGCCTGGGACCAGGATGGGAATCCAGTAATGGCGATCTGCGAATGTGATTCCGGCAGAGTAATGGTCATTTCCGACAGCAACTTATGGGATAACCGCGGATTAAACCAGGCAGATAACCTTCAATTTGCAGTGAACGTATTTCGATGGCTTGTAAAATCCTCCCCATGAGTAGGATGCATCCGCATGTGAGAGCGTATTTCCATAATCAATATTCACCTTGGGGGCCTGTGCGCCCGTGTGATGCTCTGCGCCAGAAGAAAACAAAAAAGTGTCTAATAGTTGCCTTTATGGTAAAATTTGCCAGTCTTGTAGATGTAAGACAACTAATCCTTTTTGGAGTGCCTATGCAAGCTGAATGGTTATACATCGGGCTTTTCCTGGTGGTTGGTATTATTGTTCCGATTGTCCCACTCGTTTTTGCCCGGCTGGTTGCGCCGCGCAAGCCGAATGCAATAAAACAAAGTACGTATGAGTGCGGCATCGAGACGGTGGGTGCTTCGTGGGTGCAGTTTAAGGCCCAATACTACATCTTCGCACTGGTATTTTTGGTCTTCGATGTGGAGACGGTCTTCCTTTTTCCCTGGGCGCTGACGCTCAAGCAATTGCCGCTTTTTGTGGTATCGGAAGGTATCTTGTTTATTGGTATCCTGGTCATCGGACTGGTATATGCTTGGCGCAAGGGGATGCTGGAATGGGTTTAAACCCCCAAAGGTGAACTATTAAGGCTGATAGGAAATTTCCTTTCAGCCTTTTCGTTGTGTAAGGAGACCTTTCCATGACGTTATGGAATAACCCGATCAATTTCATTGCCAACTTGTTGACAGGCTTGTTTACAGACTGGCATTTTCCCAATTTATTGATAAGCATTATTGTGTATGTAATCGGCATCACGGTGCTGGTTGTTTTTGCAATGGTTCTGGATATCGGCTTGGTGTGGGTGGAGCGAAAGGTTGTGGCGCGTTTCCAGGACCGCCTCGGCCCGAACCGGATCGGTCCGTTTGGCTTGATCCAGCCTGTCGCGGATATCATTAAGATGGTCATTAAGGAAGACATTACCCCCGACGGAGCGGATAAGATTATCTACAACATTGCTCCAGTGCTGGCTGCTACCTCGGTTATCATTTTGTGGGCCATCCTGCCGCTGGCCTCAACGATCTACGGCGTGGACCTGAACGTGGGGCTGCTTTATATTGTTGCTGCTGGTGCTCTCGGGACGCTGGCAATCATTATGGCGGGTTGGTCGTCGAATAACAAGTACGCCCTGTTGGGGGCCTTCCGAATGGTAGCAAACATGGTCTCCTACGAAGTTCCGATGGTAATTATCCTGCTCGTCCCGACCATTTTGTCGAATACGATGAGCTTGAAAGGAATTATCGAGGCACAAAGCGGGATGTGGTTTGCCATCCTTTCACCGCTGGCGTTCCTCATTTTCTTGATCAGTGCCATCGCTGAATTGGGCCGCTCACCCTTTGACCTGAGCGAAGCCGAATCCGAAATTGTGGCCGGTTTTCATATCGAATATACGGGGATGAAATTCGGCTGGTTCTATGCGGGCGAGCTCCTTCACGCTTTTACCTTTGGTGGGTTCATGGCGATCCTTTTCTTTGGCGGGTATGGCGGCTTCTTCGGGCTGGAAAAATTGGCCGCGTTTGCTTGGCTGAATATACCGTTCGTGCAGGCATTGGTTTTCATCGCCAAAGCCATCTTCGGCTACTGGGTCATCATGTGGATCAAATACTCGATGCCGCGTCTCCGCATTGACCACATGCTGGCTTTTAATTGGAAATTCCTTGTCCCGCTCTCTCTCGTGGTGTTGGTGACCACAGCTATTCTGAACAAGGTTCTGATTGGATTGCCAGGCTGGGCCTATGTGCTCGG
>JBEKVG010000146.1:0-12492 GCA_049514195.1 Anaerolineales bacterium
AGTGCTCGGAGCAGCGGTCTGTTTTATAAGTTTTGGTTTACCTGCTTTTCTCATTATGATGGTTGCTGCGGCTGCTTATGCTTATGCCCGCAATATATCGGTCGTGCTCTCGGCATTTTCCGGGCTTCAGGCGATCATAGTGGCTATTATCGGGAATGCCACCCTGACATTCGGTAAAACCGCCCTGAAAAGTTGGAGACATGTCGCTATAGCAGTTTTATCCGCTATATTATTTGGCCTGAATGTCAATCCTTTCGTCGTTATTGTGGCGGCTGCAGTTGGGGGATTAGTCCTCTTGCGCTCGAAATCGAAACGTCCCTCTTCCGGCCCAGATATCGATCCTGCCCGATTCCAGTCTACAACTAAGCCCATCCTGTGGATTTTAGGCACAATTGTTGCAGGCTTATTGCTCCTTTTTTTCTTTCGACGTGACTTGTTCAACCTTTCTTTCCTCTTTTTACGGATTGATCTGTTTGCATTTGGGGGAGGGTTTGCGTCCATCCCTCTTATGTATCATGAAGTTGTGGAAGTGCACCATTGGATGGATAGCGCAACTTTACTCAACGGAATCGCCTTGGGGCAGATAACTCCTGGTCCCATTGTTATAACGGCCACGTTCATCGGTTACCTGCTTTACGGCCCGTTGGGAGGCATCCTCGGAACAATCGGCATTTTCATGCCATCTTTTATTCTGGTAGTTGGAATTGCCCCCTATTTTGACCGCTTACGTTCTTCTGTCTATTTCAATCAAATTATTCAAGGAGCATTATGCTCATTTGTGGGATTGCTTTTCACCGTAACTCTTCGTTTTGCTTGGAATGTACATTGGGATATCCCCCATATCTTGCTGGCAGTTGCGGCTTTGATTGCCTTGCTACTAAAAACGGATATTCTGTGGGTGGTAATTTCCGGCATATTATGCTCGGTGGTTCTGTTTAGGTAACAATATTACCACGCCTTCCTTCATTAGGCTACTCAGCCTGCCCAGCGGCAACTTTGCGCTGTAATATTAGTCGATGAGTATTAATATTTTCCGTGAACGCATCCGCCAATCCATCGCGGATGAGAGCTTGCAGATAGCCCTGGATGGGAATGTTTTGCGTCGGGCAGTTAGCCGCCAAGAGGCCTTTTCTTCCCTCCCGGATTACACGCAACGTCGGACGCTCGCTCATGCCATTAAAGCAGACGTGATCTCCCACCTGGATGAATATCTCAGCCGTTTCATTGACAGGGTAACGGAGAATGGCATGCAGGTCCATCGCGCCGCTAATTCTGATGAGGCTCTTGATCTCTTTCTTGAAATCGCTAAAAATCACAATGCTCGTCTGGTTGCCAAGTCGAAATCCATGGTTTCGGAGGAGATCGATTTCAACCATGCTCTCGAGGCAGCTGGGATACAGTCCGTTGAAACCGACCTTGGCGAGTATATCGTCCAATTGCGCGGCGAACGTCCCAGCCACATTATTACCCCAGCCATTCATCTCCGGCGTAGCCAGGTGGGACAACTCTTTCACGAAAAGCTCGGTACACCTTATACCGAAGACATCCCGGAAATGGTCGCAACCGCCCAGCGTGTTCTGCGGGAAGTTTTCCTAACTGCCGATATTGGCGTCTCCGGGGTCAACTTCGGTGTGATTGGCACAGGTACACTCTGTCTCGTCACTAACGAGGGCAATGGCCGTATGGTTACAAGTCTGCCACCTGTGCATGTGGCTTTGATGGGTATCGAGCGTCTCGTTCCAACCCTCAATGACCTGGCGCTATTTCTTTCTCTTCTACCACGTTCTGCAACCGGCCAGAAATTGAGTGCTTATACCAGTCTTATCCATTCGCCGAAACGGTACACTGATGGGGACGGTCCAAAAGAACGCCATCTGATCCTGGTGGACAATGGCCGTTCCGCTATACGCAACTCCCCACTGGCTGAATCGCTTTATTGTATCCGCTGCGGTGCTTGCCTGAATGCCTGCCCGGTCTTTCGCACGATTGGCGGGCATGCTTACGTTGGCAATGATGGTTCCATCGCCTCTTATCCTGGCCCGATTGGCTCGGTTATCTCGCCCGGGTTACTGAGTTGCGAAAACTTTGGCCAACTTGCCCAGGCCTCCACTCTCTGTGGTGCATGTCAGGAAATTTGCCCGGTTGATATCAACCTCCCGGATCTTTTATTGCGGGTTCGCGCCGGAGAGACGGGCGAAAAGACAAGAAGCCGAGATAGAGATGAAGGGATAGCACTCCCGGGGATCCTCAAACTTGGTTTAAAAGCCTTCTGCCTCGCTGCCGAGAATCCACTCGTGTTCTCATTTTGCCAGGGGATGGGCGGCCTGCTTAGCTACATTTACTCCCTTCGTAAAAAATATATGCACCTCCCGGCTTGGACCGGCTGGGGCTACAGCAAGGATTTCCCACGCCTGGCAGTACCCCCTTTTCGGATGCGCTGGAAGAGAATTAAGCAAGTGGTCAACCATGGAAATCAGGGCGTAAGCCAGGTAGCTAAACCGGGCATACCCGAATCCGCTGTTGCCCCGTCATTGTCAGACCAATTTATAGAAGAATTAACTGCCATCGGAGCTAAGGGTTATCGCCTTCCTGATAAGGAAGTACAAGCCACATTGGCAAACTTTTTACACGAGCGCGGCATTGACCGTGTCTGCGTGGATTCTGTTGGAGCAAAATATGTCTCCACGATTCCCTTTGTCCTAGACCCAGACCCAACCGTCCGGGCCGGCGTCACCGGCGTCTTGGCCGGGATTGCAGAAACCGGTTCGTTGGTCCTGATCGGGGGAGAAGGCTGTCCGCTCACCGCCTCCCTGCTGCCCGATATTCATATTGCCATCCTGAGGGTATCCGACCTTGTGCCAACGCTATCCGATGTTTTGGGAAGATCAGAAATTCGCACTGCATCGGCCGCGGTCATCATCACTGGTCCCAGCCGCACCGGGGATATCGAAATGACACTCTCCATCGGAGTTCATGGGCCGAAAGAATTGCATGTTTTTTTAATTGAAGATTGTTAGGCAGAGAGCCTTTTCAGTATCTCCCAATCCGGTACTTTATGCTATAATACCGCTAATCTGAGGCAGGTATGACCCGTCTTTCCTTCGCCAATAATAATAATGATAATGATAATCGGCCCCCGGCCGTTGGGCGAAGCCTGCAAGGTTAACGAACACAACCAATTAACCAATCGCCCGACGCATCTGCGGAGGGCGATTTATTTTATTAGAATAGATCACTAAAACACAAACGCTTTTGTATAGATTAATCCTTAGTGCTCTTTTATATCCTTCGTGGTGAATCTACTGGAGGTGGTATATGTATAAAACGCATACTTGTGGTGAACTACGCAGTACCCATGCTGGGCAAACCGTCAAGTTGGCAGGTTGGGTGCATCGGCGTCGCGACCATGGCGGCGTGGTCTTCATTGACTTGCGCGACCGTTTCGGCTTGACACAGGTGGTTATCAATCCTGATTTGCCTCAAGAGACCCTGAATCTTGTATCCAACCTCCGTTCCGAATGGGTGCTGCAAATTACTGGTAAAGTGCAAAGACGTCCGGCTGGGATGGAAAATCCACGCATGCCCACCGGCGAGGTCGAAGTTATCGCCGAAGAAATAGTCCTGCTCAACCCAGCCAAGCCATTGCCTTTCATGATCAGCAACGATGAGGAAGTCGACGAAAACACGCGCCTCAAATACCGCTACTTGGACCTGCGCCGTGACCGCATGCGCCGCAACCTGGAATTACGCCATGCAGTTGTGCTGTTTATGCGCAAGTACCTTTCTGAGCGCGGCTTCCTGGAAATCGAAACACCCTCTCTCTTCAAGACCACCCCTGAGGGAGCGCGCGATTACCTCGTTCCCTCACGGCTCTATCCAGGCCAGTTCTACGCTCTGCCTCAGTCGCCTCAACAACTGAAGCAATTGTTGATGGTGGCTGGTATAGAACGCTATTTTCAGATTGCCCGTTGTTTCCGTGATGAAGACCAGCGCGGTGACCGCCAGCCCGAGTTCACCCAGCTTGACTTGGAGATGTCTTTCGTCCATCGCGATGATGTATTGAACATGGTTGAAGGCCTCTTCACAGCCATGCTACCGGTTGTCGCACCTCACAAGAAATTACTCTCCTCTCCCTGGCCACGTTTCACCTACAGTGAGGTCATTTCCCGTTTTGGCTCCGACAAACCAGACCTGCGCTTTGGCATGGAACTGAACGACGTAAGCGACATCTTTGCAAAAACCGATTTTGTGGTTTTCAAATCCGCATTGGAAAGCGGCGGAATGGTTAAATGTATTGTTGCTCCCGGTTGCGCCGGCTATACCCGCAAACAGCTCGATGATCTGACCACTACGGCAAGAGATCTGGGAGCAAAGGGCCTCATTTCGCTGGCACTGACTGATGAGGGGCTGAAAGGCTCCGCGGTCAAATTTGTCGGAGAAGCCGAGCTTGCCAGACTGGTCAAACGGACCGGCGCCGCGACCGGTGACCTGCTCCTGTTTGTCGCCGACAACGCCAAGGTGGTTCATAAAGTCCTCGGCGCGCTGCGGCTTTGGTTCCGTGACACACTCAAACTGGCCGACCCGCACATAATGGCTTTTGCCTGGGTGCTTGATTTCCCCATGTTTGAATGGAATGAGGAAAACCAGAAATGGGAAGCTGCCCATCACCCGTTCACTATGCCGCGCCTGGAGCACCTTGATCGATTTGAGGCCGATCCATCCTCCATCCTCTCAGATGCCTACGACATGGTCTGCAATGGTTACGAGCTGGCCTCCGGCTCAATTCGTATCCATCGGCGCGACATCCAAAGCAAGGTCTTCAGCCTGCTCGGTATCGGCGAAGAGGAAGCCCAGCGAAAGTTCGGGCATTTGTTGGAAGCTTTCGAGTATGGCGCACCCCCGCATGGTGGCATAGCCCCGGGCATTGACCGGCTGGTCATGTTACTCGCCGACGAACCCAATATCCGCGAGGTGATTGCCTTCCCAAAGAACCAAGCCGCCCGCGATGTGATGGCAGACGCCCCCTCCCCTGCTGAGCCAAAGCAGCTCAAAGAATTGCACATTCAAATTCGAGAGAAATAATGCAAACACCAAAACCTACCCCATCCTTCACCATCAACTCAGACGAGGTCAAGCATATTGCCTTTCTGGTGCGTCTGGGTATCCGTGAGGAAGAGGCCCTAGCCTTCAGCCACCATTTCACTTCCATCATCGACTATTTCCACCTATTGAACGAAGTGGATACCACGGATGTTACTCCGGCCTGTGAAACATCTAATACCCATAGCGTTATGCGCGCCGATGAGGTCCGTCCCTCCATGCCGCGCCAGGAATTCCTAAAGAATGTCCCGCACAGTGACGGCGATTACGTTCAGGTCCCTTTGATTTTTAATGAGGAATAATTGTAGTAGCGACTTCAGTCGCTTTTTGTGCGCTAAAAAAGGTCTTATTCTTATGAATCTAAGCCCATTCAATGTTCCTTTTTTTCAATAGTTTAGCAGGAATCACATGGAAATTTGCAACATCTCCATCCATGAAGCCCACGAGCTGCTCGTCAAGAAGCAGATCAGTAGCGTGGAACTGACCAAAGCCATCCTGGATCATATCTACAAGACCGACCCCAAGATCAACGCCTTCGTCACCGTAGCAGATGAGTTGGCCTTTGAACAGGCCTGCCTGGCGGATAAACGCATTCGCTCCGGAAAAAACATCACTCCCTTGACCGGCATTCCATTTGCGGTAAAGGACTGCATCTCAACGAAGAACGTCCGTACCACCTGCTCGTCGAAGATCCTGGAGAACTACATCCCGCAATACAACGCCACGGTCATTGACCGACTTTCAGATGCCGGCGCGGTCCTGCTCGGCAAACACAACATGGATGAGTTTGGCATGGGCTCCTCCTGCGAAAATTCGGCCTTTTTTAACACACATAATCCCTGGGACTTGGAGCGCGTCCCGGGCGGTTCGAGCGGCGGTTCCGCTGCGGCCGTTGCCTCCAGCATGGGTCTTTTCGCCTTGGGTGAAGATACTGGCGGCTCGATCCGCATGCCAGCTTCCTTCTGCAACGTAACCGGGTTGAAGACCACCTATGGACGTGTTTCCCGCTTTGGCCTGATCGCCCTGGTCTCCTCCTTCGACTCGATCGGCCCAATGGGGCGCAGCGTCTGCGATTGCGCTGCCGTTCTGCAAGCTATTGCTGGTCAGGATCCACATGACGCCACATCCCTCCCTGCGGCTGTCCCAGATTACCTGGAAAAGCTCAACCAGCCGGTCAAGGGCCTACGCCTGGGTATCCCGAAGGAATATTTCCAGTCTGGTATGGAATCTGGCGTGGAGGGTTCCATCCAGTCAGCCATCCGAACCTTCGAAGAACTCGGCCTGCAGGTACGCGAAGTCTCCCTACCGCACACGCAGTACGGACTGCCGGTCTACTACCTGATCCTGTTTGCCGAGGCCAGCGCCAACCTGGCCCGCTTCGATGGTACCCGTTTCGGACTGTCGGTCAATCAGGGCGCTCAGAATGTAATCGATCTGTACCTGCAAACCCGTCGGGAGGGATTCGGTCCTGAGGTCAAGCGTCGCATTATGCTTGGCGCATATGTTCTCTCCGCCGGATATTATGATGCATATTATTTGAAAGCCCAACGCGTCCGTACGCTGCTTCGCCAGGATTTTGAGTCCGCTTTCGAGCAATGTGATGCACTGGTTGCCCCAACCTGCCCCCATGTATCTGTCAGATATCTATGTGGTCGCCACAAACCCAGCCGGCGTTCCAGCACTTTCGCTGCCATGTGGCTTTTCCAACGGGATGCCGGTGGGCATGCAGTTGATCGGCAGGCACTTGAGCGAAGACGTTCTTCTCCAGATTGGTCACGCCTACCAATCCGTGACGGACTGGCATCTCAAGCGTCCGGCTCTTCTATAATAATTTACTATGACTATATACGAACCAGTAATAGGCCTCGAAATCCACGCCGAACTTTTGACAAAATCCAAAATGTTCTGCGGCTGTTCGGCAGCCTATGCCGAAGCACCCGCTGCCAACACCCTCATCTGTCCGGTCTGCACTGCCCTACCAGGCGCCATGCCTGTGGTCAACCTGAAAGCCATCGAACAAGCTATTCAGGTGGGATTGGCGCTTAACTGTACCATCAACCCGATGAACCAGTTCGCCCGCAAGAATTACTTCTACCCGGATTTGCCTAAGGGTTACCAGATTTCCCAATATGACCTGCCAGTGGCCTCGGATGGCTGGCTGGACATACTGGAAGATACTACTCCCCAACGCGTGCGTATCCGCCGCGCCCACTTGGAGGAGGACACCGCTAAACTGTTTCACCAGGGAAAATATACGCTGGTGGATTACAACCGGGCGGGGATTCCACTATTAGAAATCGTTTCTGAACCTGACATGCACTCGGTCGAAGCGCTTCTAGCGTATGCCACCGGCATCCGGACCATCCTGCGCTACCTGGGTGTCAACTCCGGCGATATGGAAAAGGGTGTACTGCGTTTCGAAGCCAACGTCTCCGTACGGCCTGTTGGCAGCAATGAACTCCGTACCCGCACCGAGATCAAGAACCTCAACAGCTTCCGCGCCCTCACGCGCGCCTCTGATTATGAGATCCGGCGACAAATCCAACTCTATGAATCTGGCGTTCAGGTCATTCAGGAGACCCTCGGATGGGATGACGTTAAGGAAGTGACCCTCTCCCAGCGCAGCAAGGAGGAAGCCCATGATTATCGCTATTTCCCCGAGCCGGACCTCCCTCCGATTGAAATTAATCAAGCTTGGGTGGATGAGATCCGCACCCGAGTGCCGGAACTGCCCGAAGCTCGTGTCCAGCGCTTTACTGCCACTTACAGGCTGACCCCCAAGGAAGCCAAATTATTGGCCTCTGAGAAATCCCTGGCAGATTACTTCGAGGAAGTCGTCTCTCTATCCAAGAGCCCGGCCAAAGCCATCTATAATTGGATCGCTGGAGAGTTCTTGCGCCATGTTAATGATCTGGTGCCCAATCTCGACCACCTGCCGATCCAACCTGCACACCTGGCTCAATTAGTAGACCTGGTAACCGACAAGACTATCAACGACAACATTGCCAAGGAAGTTCTGGCCGAGATATTCAAGAGCGGCGAGTCTCCGGAAGCGGTAGTCAAGGAAAAGAATTTAGGGCAAATTTCCGATCAAGGCATTCTGGAACAAGTGGTTTCCCAGGTCTTATATGACAATCCAAAAGAAGTTGCCTCGTACCTGGCCGGAAAAGAGACCGTCTTCCAGTGGTTGATGGGCCAGGTGGCCCGCACCACCAAAGGTAAGGCCAATCCGCAGGTCGCGCGTCAACTGCTGTTAAAAGCATTATCGAAGAAGTGATGGTTGGGCAATTAATCATCTTTCTTCTTTCATTTTTATCTTCATCTTTCTCCATTCCTCCTGCACTATAATAGACCCAATAAGGAGTGAACCATGCCCCCCATCATTCGCGTTGAAGAGATTGCCAAATACATCGACCAGGAAGTTACCGTCCAGGGCTGGGTCTACAACCGCACTGATAAAGGCAAGCTGGTCTTCCTACTCGTACGGGATGGTTCCGGTTTCGTGCAGTGCGTGGCCTTCAAGGGCGACCTCCCCGAAGCCGTTTTCAACCAACTTACTCGCCTGCCGCAGGAATCCTCGGTCATCATCACCGGTTCAGTACGCGCAGACAAGCGTGCCCCTGGAATCCCGGGCGGCTACGAGGTTAGCGTCAGAGATATCAAGATCGTCCAGGCTGCCGGCGAGAACTACCCGATGGCCCTTAAAGAGCAGGGTGTGGATTTCGCCCTCGACAATCGCCATTTGTGGATCCGCATGCCGAGCCAGTGGGCCATCCTGCGTGTGCGCGCCACCGTCATTTCTGCCATTCGTGAGTGGTTCGAGCAGAATGGCTTTATCAACATGGACACTCCCATCTTGACCCCCACGGCCGTTGAAGGTACAACCACCCTTTTTGAGACAAATTATTTCGACGAAGGCAAGGCCTATCTTTCCCAATCCGGGCAGCTCTACAACGAAGCGGATATCATAGCCTTCGGAAAAGTCTACTGCTTTGGGCCCACCTTCCGGGCTGAAAAATCCAAGACCCGCCGTCACCTGACCGAGTTCTGGATGGTTGAACCGGAAATGGCCTTTTGCGATCTGGATCAGTTGATGGAGATCGAGGAACAGTTCGTCACACATATCATCAAGCGCGTCCTGCGTGAGCGTGAGCCGGAACTCAAATCCCTCGGCCGCGACCTGTCAAAACTAGAAAAGATCGAACCTCCCTTTCCGCGCATTTCTTACGATGAGGCTGCCAGTATCATCCAGGAGATCTACGAAAAAGAGAACGACCCGGAAAAGAAAGAATTACTCAAATTCGAATGGGGTATGGACTTCGGTGCGCCGCACGAGACAGAACTGACTTCCCGCTACGAGAAGCCAGTATTCGTCTATGGCTACCCGACTAAAGTTAAAGCTTTTTACATGGAACCCTGGCCGGACCGACCTGAGGTCTGCAAGTCTGTGGATCTACTCGCACCGGAAGGTTATGGTGAGATCATCGGCGGGTCGGAACGCATGTCCAGCTTTGATCTCCTGCTTCAGCGCATCCATGAACACGGTCTCCCCGAAGAGGCCTACCGTTGGTATCTTGACCTGCGCAAATACGGCAGCGTTCCTCATAGTGGATTCGGTATGGGCGTGGAGCGCACCGTCGCCTGGATTTGCGGCATCGAACACATCCGGGAGGCTATTGCCTTCCCGCGCACGATCAAGCGAGTGTATCCTTAAAGCCATTAACCGCCATTAATTTTTCCCTACTCATGCCCTCGACTCTGTGGTATAAGGACATCGCCCTGCTGTGTTCGCGATGCTGCACTTCCGTTCTGAGCCAACACCC
Organism: Anaerolineales bacterium; assembly: GCA_049514195.1. GTDB lineage: Bacteria > Chloroflexota > Anaerolineae > Anaerolineales > Villigracilaceae > UBA877. The sequence continues at coordinate 9,924 of JBEKVG010000146.1, forward strand.
ATAAAAAGGGTTCCGATCTCGCGACAATGAAGCGATAGGCTTCGGCCAAGGCTGATCTGCCGGGTAGGAGCCCGACCTGCTTTTGCAGGTTCAGAACTTTACAGCACACGACATACGCGGGGTATTTTTTCCCTGAAACAGTGACCTCCTATCGGCCGGTCACTGTTTTATTTTTCCTGCGGAACGGACTGAAATCAGTCTCCCGATCGAAGTAATCCTCCTGCTCAGCTTTCTTCAAAGCGTTCACAACCACGTAGGTCAACGGCGTGGCTATGGTTTCATAAACGACTTTGAACGCCCATTGAGATAAAATGGTTAAACCGAGGCTGCCCGGCGATAGAATTCCCCAGAAAGCACCTGTGATGAAGATGGCGGAATCAGCTCCCTCCCCGACAATGGTGGATGAGATCGTTCGAATCCACAGGAAGCGTCCCTCCGTCCGGATTTTGAGACGGGCTAATACGAATGAATTTAAGAACTCGCCTACAAGATAAGCCGTAAAAGACGCCAGGAGCAGGCGAGGTGTAAATCCCAGGATCGCTTGATAAGCCTGCTGGGCAGCCTGCGGCGTGGTAAAGACTCCTGCAGTCCAAAATGAAGCGGCTGGCAGCAGTCCGCCGATCCAGATTGCCACAACGGCAACCAGGTTGCAGAAAAAACCAGTCCAGATCACCTGGCGTGCACATGTATAACCATATACCTCAGTAAGCACATCTCCGAAGATGTAAGTGACCGGGAAAAGGATTATTGCCGCTGGGAGGAACAATCCAAAAATATGAACCACCTTGACGGCGATAATATTTGATGTAACTAGTGTAATGACGAATAGGGCGGTCAGAAACGAAAACCAACGATAAGACCGATCCTGCATGCTCATCGTAATACAGCTTCTTTCGCCGCTGGGGTTTTAACTTGTTCGGCTTCCACAGTAATGCCGATCCCGCCACGCATATTGAATACCCCCGTTACTTTACACCAGTGCGGGTCAAGTGTTTTCACCAAGTCATCCAATATTGTATTGATGATATGCTCGTGAAAGCCACCTTCATTACGGTAAGACCACAGATAGAGCTTGAACGATTTAGATTCGACCACTTTTTTATCCGGCACATAATCCACGCGAATGGAAGCAAAATCCGGCTGACCGGTCATTGGGCAGACGCATGTGAACTCATTAGTTTCCAGTGTGACCCGGTAGAACCGATCTGGGTTGTGGTTGGGGAAAGCTTCAATTTTTTTGCTGGGTTCGACTTTGCGACCCAATATGGACAATCCCTCCAGGTCAGATTTATTGGTTACCATTTCAAATCACTCCTTTATATCAGCAGAAACTCCGACTATTGCAGTCCTCTTCAGCCGGGACTAGACGCCGGCCATTTTCTCCATGAATACAGTATATTGGAGTATAGTCTGCAATTTCCTCTAGGAAAACCGAAGATAATTCTGTGGGAATGGATTACAGTCCGCATATTGGCCACGATACTTTTCTGGCATCAGAATCGCAATCTGGTACATAATCTCATCGGCCATCGCCTGGCGGATTTTTCTGGTCACCTTTTCTCCCCTGGTGTCCAGGCTGAACGGTTTCCCCACACGGATATGGAAATCCGTACGTTTCAAGTGTTTGAGGTTATGTAAAAAATTCTCTCCCCCCCAATGGACAATCGGCAGGATGGGTGCACCGGAGTGCAGAGCGATCAATACGATACCAGGCTTGCCGCATAACAACTTGCCATCATAGGACCGGGTTCCTTCTGGGGCTACACCCAGGATATCCCCGGCAGATAGACTGGCCAGACAACGCCGCAGCGCCTGCAGATCCGCTTCGCCGCGCCGGATCGGAATGGCCTCCCATAGGTCAAAAAGCCAACCCATGATCTTGTTATCCCAGGTCTCGATCTTCGCCAAACCGATCATTCGGCGCGGTTGCAGATGTGCATGCAACAATGGCACTTCGAGCGAGTTGATGTGATTGAAAACCAGGATCAACGGCCCGCGCATCGGAACTTGTGCGAGGTCAGCCCCATCAATGTGACAAACGATCCTCGTTCCCACTCGGATCGCCCAGGACACATACGAATTCGGAGGCTTCATTTCTTTGGTTTCTGGGTGACGAATTCGATTTGTGCCGGTAGAAGTTCAATTGTCAATTCCTTACCCTCGAAGCATACGGTCTCACCATCACAATGCACTGGCAGACTTCCGGAAACCGCCTTTACCACCACCTTACGGCCTTTATCCATCTGCACTTCTTTCTGCGTGGACTGCGTACCTTTCATAAAATAGGGGATTAGGCCAAAGATGCGTAACCGGCTGGCTGACTGGGCGATGCATAGGTCGAACCAGCCATCGCTGGGGTCACCATTGGGTGCAAAGAAGAAACCGCCACCCATGCGTCGTCCATTCATGATGGAGATCATCAAGGCCGGTTGGGTCAATTCTTTTCCCTCGTACTGCAAATGCACGGTGGGGGCTTTATAGTAAATAAAAATGGTTTCAATAGCTGCAATCAGGTAGAGCAGCAAGCCACGGGTCCAGCGGATTTTCGCTGCGACGAAACCGGTTTCAG
>JBEKVG010000147.1:0-8550 GCA_049514195.1 Anaerolineales bacterium
GCCTGCCAGGATGCCTGTCTCACCCAGGACCACCTTCTCCACATCCGGCGTATCCGGTAGGTTGGTAAAGACCACATCCACTTGTGCAGCCACTTCGGCGGGCGAGCCGGCTCCTTTTGCCCCCTCGGTAACCAGCTCATCCACCGCGGCACGCGAGCGGTTATAGACAATGAGCGGAAATCCGGCTTTAAGGATATTCCGGGCGATAGACTTGCCCATCAACCCCAGACCGATGTAACCGACAGTCAGCATGGAATGAGCTCCTTTGAAATAGTGTGCGGAAATTATAAACCTCCCCCGTCGCAGAGGCGGGGGAGGTTTGGAGTTTCCCGGCAAATAGTTGTGGTTATTTCAACCCATAAATAATGGTCACAGTGGTCGAGATCTGCAATGAGCCAGCCTGGACCGGTACACTGGCGGCCGGGGCCGCCACTTCGGCCTTGGCGTATTGGATGGTGATGGGCGCAGTGCTGTCATAGTAAGAGATGTTCTCCACCTGGCCCAATACAACATTGGTAGCCTTGGTGAGTTCATCGGCTTGCTTGCGGGCGTCTGCAACTGCGGCCGCACGGGCCTGCGAGAGGGCGCCGGTCTTGTCGGCCACATCAAACTCGATGTTGTTGATGTTATTCGCTCCCGAACTGATGGTCGAGTCCAGCAGGTTACCCAGCTTGCTCAAGTCGCGGATGGTCACATAGACGGTATTGTCCACCACGTAAGTAATGCCGGTCACCTTGCCGTTCGTATCAAACTGTTGCTGCGGGGATATGCTGAAATTGGTGGTCTGGATATCTTTATCAGCAACACCGAAGCCTTTGATGGTGGTAACCACCGACTGGGCTTGCGAATTGTTTTCGGCAACGGCCTCCTTGGCACTGGCATTCTCGGTATGCACGCCGATGGAGATATAGGCGATATCGGGTGTCAGGGTGACCTTGCCAGTACCGTTGACGGTGATCGTCCGCTGGATCGGTTGGGGCTGAACGGTTATGCTCGCTGGACCACAGGCGCTCAGGGTGGTGCCAAGTACTAGTATGGCTATCAGAAAAATGAATTTGGTTTTCATGGGTTACTCCTTATTTGATGATGCTATTTTACACGGATAGACGAATAAATGGATTATTTGATGATGTAAGTTACACTGACTGACACGGAAATCTGTGTCTGCCCGGGCTGGATCGGCACGGAGGCATTCGGAGCCGAGGCACCGCCGCCACCCATACCGTAGTAGGGGTAGGATGAATTGTCCGAGTAGGTGACGTTTTGGATCTCACCCAGCTTCACACCGGCCATCTTGGCCAGTTCGGTGGCCAGACTGCTGGCGTTCGCCATTGCTTTCTGGCGGGCCTGTGCCATTGCGGTGGTTTTATCAGCCACGTCGAAACTGATGCTGTTGATGCTGTTGGCACCCGAGCTGACCGCCGTGTTGAGTATCTTGCCAATCTTGCTCAGGTCGCGCATGGTCACATAGACAGTGTTGTCAACAGAATAATTGCCGTTTGCAACCACCTGACCGGACGTTTTGTCAACTCCATTATTATTATTGGTGTAGACACTGAAATTGCTGGTCTGGATATCTTTCCCGTCAATCCCCGCATTTTTCAAGGCGTCCACAAGCGCCTGGGCCTGGATGTTGTTCTTGCTTACTGCGTTTGCCAGGTCCGCGTCATCGGTATGAACGCCGATGTAGATATAGGCGACGTCCGGGGAAAGCGAGACCATTCCATTGCCGCTGACGCTCATGGTGCGCACCTGCGCGGTTGCCGTTCCACAGGCACTGAGCAGTATTGCTAAAATCAAGGTTGGAGCAAACAAGAAAAGTTTTGTACGCATAGGGTACTCCTTGTGAGATAATGGTATTACTCTGCAGACGCCTCACATTGGAATAAAGTTCCCGCCGGGCTTGTTTTTTGATCGCTTTGCCAGTAGAATTGAGACAAACCGTGAAATTGGTTTGGGGGCAGGCGCGCGTCAGGAAGCGCAGGACGCCTTGCGGAAGCGTGCTCTTTCCCTGCTAACTGCTTGGGCGGACAAGGCCGCGGAGCTGAACAGAAAGCTGGAGCGTGCCCGCCAGGCTGACTCGTCCCTGCGCTGCGCCATTCCACTCACAGAGCGCCTGGATGCATCCACCCCGCAGCCGGTTGGCCAAAAATCTGCTACACTGCTCGCTGCCGACGGGTCACAGATTGCCCCCGACCGGCATGCGGCCGTTCTTTTCAGCCTAGTCAATGTAGGGGCAATTGTCATGCAGACCGGGTCAGGCCAGGTTCCCGAAATCTACACCGATAGTCAATTGCTCTTCGATGATGAAATCTACACCGAGACGGGTATGCTGACTGAGGAGGCCATCGAACAGCGTCGTGACATCGCCGAGCGCCGCAAATTGCTTGAACTGGCTCCGGGCTACCCGGGTCCGGTCGTTGCCCTGACGGATGGTCCGGTCGAATTATGGGGTGCAAAAGGTGCTGAGGCAGAGGATTATCACAGGAATCTGGAAATCCACAAAACCATCCTATCCCGGCTGCAGGCCTGCGGTGTGACCGTTGCCGGTTACGTGGACAAGCCGGCCGCGGATCTGGTCATCCGCCTGCTCGAGATTGCGCAGCTATCCACCGACGAAGAATACAAGAATATCCGTTTCAAGCACAACCTGCGCGGTGTGACCGACCGTTGGCTGTATAGCTTCTTGCCTGGCGGTCACCGTTCGGCAGTATTTGGCTTGCAATCCAGCTCGCGTTCCCATTACACCGGCGACCTGGCTTTGCACTTCTTCTACTTGAATGTCGGCGAGACGAAACACCCGTGGCTGGTGCGGGTGGAAATACCTAAGTGGGTGGCCGATGACACCATCAAGCTCAACCTGCTCCACGCCGCCTTGCTCGAACAATGCAAAATCATGGGAGCGAAGCCCTACCCATATATTCTTCACCGCGCCCACGAGATTGCTGTGGTTAAGTTTGAAGAGAAGCGCCAGGTCGAGCAGATGCTGGAGTTGGAACTACGCCAGGCCGGCAGCGAAATGGATACGGAATCATACAAGCAATCTGCCAAGAATCTAAAAGGCAGGTCGAGGAAGTAGTCCAACAGGTCAGGCTTGCCAGACCAGAACTACAGAGGATATGAAACATGGACACAATCCAAATTGGCCATTTGCTCCACTCAAGCACATCACAATTCGTCGCGGGTTGTTCCGTCTCACAATTGGAGGTCCCGGTCTTCGGCGCGCTCGTGCGTGCCCCTATTGATCAGGATTATGCTGTCTACGGCTTGATCTATGATATTCACATTGACGATGATGGGCTGGTGCGCCAGCTTGTCACGGCGGGGAATATCAGCCCGGAGGTGATGCACGATAACCGTGAACGCCGCATCGTGCCGGTCGAAATGTCCGTGCTGTCGGTGGGATACGAGCAGGGCGGGAAGATTTACCATCTCTTGCCACCCCGTCCGCCCCTCAGCCTGGATATGGTCTACCTATGCTCGGATGTTGAATTGGCGAAATTTACCAGTGCTGGGCGCTTCGGGTATTTTCGACATATCCTGCAAGCTAAAGATATTCCCATTGGCGAGCTGCTGGCGGCGCATATCCTGGATGTAAAAAATAAAACCAATAATGCCAAGTGGCTGGAGCAGGCCACCCAGGAACTCATCATCCTGTTGCGTGATGATTACCAGACGCTCATGTCTGTCTTGGGTGCGTTGGGTGAGGTTGTCTAAACACTTATCGCAGTGCTTTGTGTTCCTTGTGTTTGGAAAATGACAAAACGAAAAACCACCAAAACCTCCTCTTTCGGCTCCCCAGGCCGCACCGGTCATGACTCGTCCCCCTTCTACGCAGGGAAACTCTACGATGACCAGCCCCGCGTGCAGGATGTGCCATACCTGGAGAACTCTGTCCCTGCCGGGTTGCTTGACCGCATCTTTTGCCATTCCGCCGAAACGATGAATGAACTTCCAGACTGCTCAGTGCATCTGATGGTCACTTCACCGCCCTACAATGTTGGCAAGGAATATGATGAAGATCTGGCGCTGGATGATTACCTGGACTTCCTCCAACGCGTCTGGAAAGAAACCCTGCGCGTACTCGTTCCTGGCGGACGGATGTGCATCAATGTGGCCAACCTGGGGCGAAAGCCCTATATCCCGCTGCACGCTTTCATCGCCGACCATGCCATCCGTCTTGGCTACCTGATGCGCGGCGAGATCATCTGGAACAAAGCTGGCAGCGCCAGCCCCTCCACGGCCTGGGGCAGTTGGAAATCGGCCAGTAACCCCACCCTGCGGGATGTGCATGAGTACATCCTGGTTTTCTGCAAGCAGACTTTCAAGCGCCAGAACCCGGAAAAACGCCTCAGCACCATCACGCGCGACGAGTTCCTGGAATACAACAAGTCCGTTTGGAGTTTCAAAGCCGAATCAGCCCGCATGATCGGCCACCCGGCTCCATTTCCGCTCGAGCTGCCGCGCCGCTTGATCCAGCTTTATACATTCGAGAATGAAATTGTCTTAGACCCGTTTATGGGCTCTGGACAGACCGCCATCGCAGCCGTGAAATCCAAGCGGCATTATGTCGGTTACGAAATTGATCAGAAGTACATTGATCTTGCGGCCCGGCGGATTCAAGAGAATCTCCATGCCTCACGTGAAGATGAATGACCGGCAATATTTAGAAAAACAGTATCAGGACTCGTCAAACCTGGATGTGCGCATTCAACTCCACCAGCGCTTCAGTGTGAACAAAGTAGGCTGGCACCCATGGGTCTTCTGCCATTTTGACCTGCCTCCTCGCTGCCGGATATTGGAGCTGGGTTGTAGCCCAGGGTACTTTTGGCTGGATAACCTCGAGTGTATTCCCCCAGGTTGGGAGATCATCCTGTCGGATTTTTCTGCTGGAATGCTGGAAGACACCCGGCAAAACCTTGAAATGCTGCGCCAATTCCAGTACAAAGTGATTGACGCCCAATCCATTCCTCTTGAGAGCGAATCTTTCGATGCAGTCATCGCTAACCATATGCTCTATCACATACCTGACCGGCCGGCAGCTCTTGCGGAAATCCGGCGTGTCCTGAAACCTTCAGGATATTTCTATGCTACCACCGTCGGAGATAATCACTTGGCCGAGATAGGTGACCTGATAACCAAATTCGATGTTGAGTTGACTTCCTGGAGCAGGATGGCCGACTCATTCACACTCGAGAATGGAATGGCCCAGCTTTCACCAGGGTTTACAAAGATCAAGCTGTACCGCTATGAAGACGCCCTGGAAATAACCGAAGTGGCACCACTGGTGGATTACGTTTTGTCCGGATGGGCGCATATACCCTTGGAAAGACAGAACCAGTTCAGAGAGTTTGTGGCTCGCGAAATGGAATCGCTAGGCGGTACCATTCACATCTCCAAAGATTCCGGCCTGTTCGTGTCAGTCCGGGAAGGAGAATAAGAAATGAAACCGAATGTAAATGTAAAATGTGTTGATTTCCCCTGCACAGACACCAGTCGCCTTAGTTACCTCGTCCCGGGTAAGGACATTGACCCGGCTAAAATCTCCATCCTGCTCATTTCTGAAGCCACACCAGTCAACCCTGAGGATTATTATTATGCTGGAACGAATGCCCTGTTTGCCCGCACTACCCTGCTGGCCTTCCAGGATGGCGGGGCGAAGGTGGAATCCATTCAGGATATTCTTGACTTGGGAGTCTACCTGACTACGGCAGTCAAATGCGGCAAGACTGGCTATGGAATTACCATGCAGACCATCCAGAACTGCTCTCGCCTGCTCGAAAAAGAGATTAGCCTATTTCCGAATGTTAAAGTCTACCTGCTGATGGGTGATGTGGCCATCAAGACCGTCAACAGCATTGCCAAACGCAATCGCCAGCCGCGCGTAATTCCTGCCGGTTCCACCTACAAGATCCGCGGAGGAGAATTTTATTTCCGCACGGCACGCGCCTTACCCTCCTATGTCCAAGCCGGGCCAGCGTTCTTTGTGGAGAAGAGCAAGCGGAAAATGATTGCAGAAGATATCCGAAAAGCCTTACAGATCATCAAGGATTCATAACCACCGAGGGCACGAGATTGGCATTTTTGATTTGTGATTGAAGATTTTAGATTGATGGAAAGCAAAGGAGCCATATATAAAAGAAGACGAGCTGAAGCAAAGGACAAAACAGTTTGGTTTGCGCGTGATCAAACTGGTTGAGGCTTTGCCCAATACATCTATTGCAAGTACGATTGGGCATCAATTGCTGCGTTCTGGAATGTCTGTAGGAGCGAATTATCGGGCCGCCTGTCGTGGAAAATCAAAGGCTGACTTCATTGCAAAAGCTGGAATTTCACTCGAAGAGGCAGATGAATGTCTATATTGGATGGAATTATTGCAAGAGGCAAGGATATTCCCTATGGAACGATTGAAGGATCTGATGAAAGAAGCAGATGAGCTGGTCGCAATTTTCACTGCATCCATCAAGACAGCGCGAACAAATGCAAGGTAGCGAGGATAGTATGACAGATCAACAATCTAAAATCGAAAATCAAAAATCTGCAATTGGTTATATTGTCGGCGGTGGACTGAAAGAATCCTTGCGTGCCCGGCTGACTGTCCCTTCGCAGGAAGTCCAGGAGGGCGCCTTCGTCGTCATCCCCAGCGGCGACTGGCAGTTCTATGGCCTGGTGACCGACCTGCAACTCGGCGCCACCGATCCGCGCTTCGCGGATGAGCAGAGCGAGACGCGCCTTCCCCTCGCCCTGGCCCAAGCCCTGCACGGCCAGACCCTCTACACCAACCTGGAGATACTGCCTGCCCTGATGCTTGAGCGTGGGCCCGAGGCTGGCTCGCCGGCGTACGCGGCTTGGCTGAAGGAACACGCCGAAAAATCTTCGCGCCCGCTGCCGGTCAAGACCGTTCCGCCGCACCATGCCGAGGTTCGACTGGCCTCCGGTGGCGACATTGCTGAGATCTTTGGCAAACCAGACGACAAGGGGAACTTCATCATCGGTTACACGCGTGAGCAGGGCCATCCCGTCTGCATTAACCTGGATAGGTTCGTCCAGCGCTCAGCCGGTGTCTTCGGCGCCACTGGCACTGGCAAATCCTTCCTGACTCGCATTCTCCTGGCCGGGCTGATGCACTATAACCGCGCTTCGGTGCTGGTTTTCGACATGCACAACGAGTATGGCTTTGATGACACTGCCTCTGATACCGGTCTGCGCGTCACCGGGCTGAAGACCAAGTTTGCCAGCCGCGTGCGGGTGGTCGCATTGGGAGCTGGGGCGATGATTCGAAACGAGACTCCCGATTTCCATCTGGAAATTGCCATGGGCGACATCACCCCTGCCGATATTGAGCTGCTGACAAGTGAACTAAACCTCAAGGAGACCACCCCCACCACGCTGCATGCCCTGATAACCTCCTTCGGTCGCGATTGGTTCCGGCGATTCAAGGCAATGAACCGGGATGAGATCGAGGTGGAGGACGACAAGGGAAAGAAAAAAAAGGTCCCCCATCCCGACAGCGTGGCTGCCTGGGCGAACGAGGCCGGCGTCAATATCATGGCAGCCGAGGCCCTGCACGACAAGCTGCGCCGCCTGTTTGATAAAGAGTACATCGTCGAGAAGCCCGCCGCGGATGCCACCAGTGAGATCATCAAATCGCTGGAGGCTGGCAAGCATGTCATCCTGTCCTTTGGACAGGCCTATGAGACCGACCTGGACTATCTGCTGGTCTCAAACCTGCTGACCCGCAAGATCAAGCAGGTCTGGGAGAACAAGACCAACGCTTTCCGCTCATCCGGGAAGAACGAGCCCCACCAATTGGTCATTGTGGTCGAGGAAGCTCACAAGCTGCTTAACCGGGAGATGGCCGGACAGACGGCATTCGCCAGCATTGCGCGTGAGATGCGTAAATACTATGTCACCCTGCTGATCATCGACCAGCGTCCCTCCCAGATTTATGACGAGGTTATGTCGCAACTCGGAACGCGCATCTCTGGCTGGCTGGGCGACGAGGACGATGTGCACGCCGTGCTCTCAGGTCTTTCGGGTCGCGATTCCCTGCGTGGCATGCTGGCGCGTCTGCAGCCCAGGGAGGAAGTGCTCCTGCTGGGATGGGGCGTCCCGATGCCGCTGCCGGTGCGCTCGAGGCGCTATGATGATAACTTCTGGAAGGAGCTTCTTGGTATCGCCGGGAAGAAGGGCGAAGCGCAGCTCATGAAGGAGTTGGGATATTAGGTTGTATTTCCTTTCTTCTGAGCCACGTTCTACTCAGCAATTCGTCTCTTTGAACTCTGGGATATATTTTACTCTCCCGGATAAGCCTGCCAGCACGCCGGGGCGCAGCTCCAGCACCTGAAATTCGTCGCCGTCGCCGTAATCACTGGACAAGCCAAAACCGCTTGCGGGCCTGAAGCCGAAACGGGAATAGTAGTGTGGATCCCCCAGCAGGACGATGAAATCGAAACCCTGCTGGCAACACAGTTCTAAACCTCTCCGCACCAGCTGGGAGCCGATGCCAGTCTGCTGGCATTCGGGCAGGACGGCAATTGGACCCAGCCC
>JBEKVG010000148.1:0-6644 GCA_049514195.1 Anaerolineales bacterium
AGGTTGGCCTGATTGCCGGCGCACTCGACACCGCCGGCGTGGAGGTGGCATTTGATAATTTTATGGTTTATAAACTATAAGAGCGGGAAAAACTGCCCGGATGGTTTACCGGAATGAGGTCATGAAGATCTACCTTGACACGATTGGCTGCCGCCTGAACCAGGCGGAGATCGAATCCATGGCCCGCCAGTTCCGGGAGGCCGGACACGAAATTGTGGCCACCGCAACGGAGGCGGACCTGGCAGTGATCAACACCTGCACAGTCACCTCGGAGGCGGCCGCGGATTCACGCGCCGCCATCCGGCGGGCCAGTCGTCTGGGTGCAGACGAAGTGGTCGTCACCGGCTGCTGGGCCACCCTCGAACCAGACCAGGCGGCCGGACTTCCCGGCGTGCGCAAGATCGTTCCCAACATACAAAAAGAGAAACTGGCAGCCGACCTGCTTGGTCTGCCGCAGGAATTCTTCGACCTCGAGCCGCTGGCCCGCCAGCCCCTGCCTGGCCTGCACGCCCGTACACGCGCCTTTATCAAAGCCCAGGATGGCTGCGACAATGCCTGCACTTTCTGCATCACAAGTGTGGCACGCGGCGCAAGCCGCTCACACCCGCTGGAACGTATTCTGGCAGATGTCCAGTCGGCACTGGATGGCGGTGCGAAGGAGATCGTACTGACGGGTGTCCAGCTTGGTTCGTGGGGGTTGGATTTTCCAACCCCGCAGCGTCTTGAGGACCTGTTATCTACTCTTCTTGCCCAAACCTCCGTCCCACGCCTGCGCCTATCCTCGCTCGAACCCTGGGATTTGGAGGCGGATTTCTTTTCGCTCTGGCAGGATGGGCGCTTATGCCGAGCCCTGCACCTGCCCATTCAGTCAGGGAGCGGAAAGGTGCTCAAGCGCATGAGGCGCAAGACCACACCCGGTTCTTTCGCGGCGCTGGTCCAGGCGGCACGGTCGGCCATCCCGGAGGTTGCCATCACAACGGATGTCATTGTCGGTTTCCCCGGCGAGACGGAGGCTGAGTTCTGTGAATCGCTGGAGTTTATCAAGTCTATGAACTTTGCCGGAGGGCATGTCTTCACTTATTCAGCCCGCACCGGTACTCCGGCAGCCCGTATGAAGGCGCAGGTCCGGCACGAGATCCGGAGGGAGCGCAACGCCATTCTCCAGGCAGTGTTTAAGGAAACGGCATGGGGTTACCGGCAGCATTTTATAGGCCAGGAATTGCCAGTCTTGTGGGAGTCCACCGACCAGTTATCCGAGCACGGCTGGCAGTTGGAAGGCCTTACCGATAATTACATCCGCGTTAAAGCGGTTGCACCGGAACCACGGTGGAACCGGCTGGATAGAGTAGAATTGATAGAGAATGAGATAGATGGAATGCGTGGATTGATTGAAGACCTAAATTAAGAAAGGAATACAGGTGAATAACCCATGACCGCTCAACTCATTGATGGAAAAGCCATTGCCCAGAAAGTACGCGAAGAAGTTGCCGCGGAAGTAGCCAGACGCACGGCAACCGGAAAACCCCAACCCATACTTGCCACCGTGTTGGTGGGCGACCGGCCCGACTCGGCTGCCTACGTGTCCTCCAAAGGCAAGGCCTGCCTGGAATTAGGCATGGGGTCAATCAGCGAACACCTGCCTGCAGATGCAACCCAGGAACAGGTCGAGAAAATGGTAAAGAAGTTAAATGCCGATCCGAAGGTCAGTGGCATTCTGGTCCAACTGCCGATGCCAGCGCACATTGACGAAGAAGGTGTGCTGTCGCTGATCAGCATCGAAAAGGATGTGGACGGCTTCTCGCCGATCAATATCGGCCGACTGGCTCAGAAGGGACGCCAGCCACTCTTTGTGCCGTGCACGCCTTCCGGATGTATCTACCTGCTCGATCAGACGGGTGTCAAGATTGAAGGCGCCAATGCGGCGGTACTGGGCCGCTCGGGCATCGTTGGGATGCCTGTAGCACTCCTGCTGATCAGCCGGAATGCCACCGTAACCGTCTGCCATTCGCGCACACGTGACCTGCCAGCCGTTGTCCGACAGGCGGATATTCTGATCGCTGCCATTGGCAAAATGGAAATGGTGCGCGGCGATTGGATCAAGCCCGGTGCGGCAGTTATTGATGTAGGCATCAACGAAAAACCCGATCCAACCAAAAAGAAGGGTTACCGGCTGGTGGGGGATGTGAATTTCGAGGAAGCCGTACAGGTGGCAGGCTGGATCACGCCGGTCCCTGGTGGTGTTGGTCCGATGACGATTGCCATGCTGATGAAAAACACTCTGCGGGCGGCGCAGATTCAGCAAGGGGAGTGATGAGCGAAGTTTATGGCAATGGATGCCAGATCAATGACAGCAGGATGGCAATGGCTGCCAGGAGCGCCCCAATAGCCGTAAATACAAAGCTAATTTCAAGGACCTCGTGCTTGATGATCAGGTAAGTTGGCAGGCTGGCAAAAACGCTCTCGAGCTCACTGGCACTTGAAGCCAGGTGATATGTTCCGCCGGTCATGGAGGCAATCTGCTTTAGCATGGGCTCATTGAGCCCCATGCGAAAACCACCTCCAGGCCCAAAACCACCCCCTCCGCCAGGAAAACCTCCGCCTCCACCGCCGAAGAAACCGCCGCCGAAGGGACTTTGGGAAGCGTTCGGTCCATTTGTCGTGCCAAATCCGATAGTGTAGACACGCACACCCCGGTCGGCAGCCTGCTTGGCCGCAGCCAATGGGTCGGGACCTGCGTTACTGTCTCCGTCAGTAAGCAGTACAATGATATCTGGGGCGAAATCACCTTTGGGTACCGGAGTCGGTTCCATGCCGGGCTGGGTATCGGTAATGCTCCGGGCGACGTTTTTGTCCACCTGGGAGATAGCATCCAGGGCGACAAGAATGCCACTTCCGATGGCTGTCCTACGCCCTACGGACAAACTATCAAGCGCAGCCTGCAGTGCACCCTGGTCGGTCGTAGCTGGCTGGATGATTTCGGCAAAACTGGAGAATGCCACCAATCCGATTTGGGTATTGGCCTTCTGATGTTGAATGAAGGTAAACGCAGCTTCCTCAGCCGCCTGGAGGCGGCTGGGTTGAATATCGCGCGATCGCATACTCCCCGAAACATCCATGGTCAGGATGATCGTGGTCTGGTTGGTGGGTACGTTCAAGATGGCCACCGGGCGCCCCAGGGCGAACACCAGACTGGCGAGGCCAAGAAGAAACAGGATGACCGGCAAGTGACGGCGCCAGTGGCTTTTTTGGGGTAGGGCAGCGCGTACGAGTTCCAGGCTGGAATAGCGAACTGCGAATCGACGTCGCCGCAACATCCATATATACAGACCGACAAGCAGAGGGATTAATCCCAACAGGAAAAGGAATCCAGGCCAGAGGAATTCCATTTGTTATCTCCTATCCATATACATCATTTACATCGCCTTGTAAATTGGGGGAGTGGGGGTGAGCGGGAAGCGAAGCTTCCCGCTCACCCCCGGTCCCGATTTATATAGATACCTTCATTACAAAAGTGGTTCACGGAAGACGGCTGAACCAGAGGAGTGAAAATATTCCACCGCCTAACATGAAGAAGATGCCCGCGCCGGCAAAAAACGCGGTGAGCTCGGTCTTTTCCGGTTTATTCACCACTTGCGTGTCGAGGTGATCGTAAATCTTAAGCAAATCCTGTGCGTTCTGGGCATTGTAATAGGTACCACCAGTGATCTGGGAAATTTGTTGCAGGGTTGCCTCATCCAACTGCGTGTGAAGGGAAAAGCCATTGATATGAACGGTGGTCCCGGTCGGGCTGCCAATGCCAACAGTATAGATGCGAACGCCCCGGTCGGCGGCCGTTTGGGCAGCAGCCAACGGGTCAGGGTTTTCGTTGTTCTCGCCATCCGAAAGCAGGATGATGACTGCCGGAGTATACTTTCCGTGTGGGACAGGCGTGGGCGTGGGGGTAGGCGTGAGCAGGAGGTTGCTGTAAACCTCCGCAGGCAGCCCGCCCTGGCTGCCAACCGCAATCGCATTGAGCGAGGCAAGGATGCCTTGTCCCACGGAGGTTCCAGTTTGTGGAGCCAGACGGTTAATCGCGGCCAGCACGGCACTCGGA
Source organism: Anaerolineales bacterium (assembly GCA_049514195.1). Lineage (GTDB taxonomy): Bacteria > Chloroflexota > Anaerolineae > Anaerolineales > Villigracilaceae > UBA877. The sequence goes on from JBEKVG010000148.1 coordinate 4,094, forward strand.
TCGTTGGTGGGGACCTGCACGGATAATCCGTTATCGCTGAAGGCAACGACGCCAGTCTGTACAAAGAGTGGCTGGCGCTTCACAAAGTCGCGTGCAGCGGCTTTGGCGGCTTCCATGCGGGTCGGCTTTATATCATCGGCTGCCATGCTGCCAGATACATCAAATGCCAGGATGACGGTTCCTTCTTGCTTCGGCAGGGCAACCACGGCTTGCGGGCGTGCCAATGCAATCGCAAGGATTGTGAGACCTACCAGAAAAAAAGCCGCGGGGATATGGCGGCGCAGGCCGGGCTGGTGCTTTTTGGCGCCGGGTGCGAAACCAAGGCTACCATAATTGGCGGCTATTTGTCGCCGTCGCCGCTGCATCAGGAGATATATCACAACGAAGAGTGGGATTATTACCAGAGAAAAGAGCATTGCAGGCCAGATGAATGTCATCGTGGAAGCCAAAACTACTTTCTGTGTTGCCGACGAAGGGTGGCAAAGCGGATAATGGCGCGAACCAGGTCTTCTTCGGTTGACAGCGGTAAAACATCCACGCCGGCACGCTTGAATGTGCGGGCCAGTTCTGCTTCCCGCTGGTGGCCGGCTTCTTCAAAGCGCTGGCGGAAGCCTCGGTCGTGGGTGTCAACGATCATTTGGTCGCCCGTTTCTGAATCTTCCATCACAACCATGCCAATGTCGGGAAGCTCGATTTCCCTCGGGTCCCACAGGCGTACGGTGAGTACTTCGTGCCGCCGGTTGAGCAAATTCAATGCGCGTTCCCACCCCGGGGCGCAGATGAAATCTGAGATCACAAACACCAGGCTACGTTTTTTTAATGAAAATAATCCGCCTTCGAGGAGAGGCGTCAGGTTTGTAAACGGGGCGCGCGGTAATTGAGGCTGTTTGAGCAAATCATTGATGATGCGCAGCACCTGAATACGACCGCCGCGGGCCGGAATGATCCGCTCGATCTGGCTGTCATAGAATATTGCACCCACCCGGTTGCCATGACGAGTCAACAGGCGGGCGAGCGTGGTGACGAAATCGATCAGGACGGTCCGTTTCAGGTTTTGAACTGTTCCAAAATCCACTGATGGGCTGAGATCGAGTAAAAACCAGGCTGTGATTTCGCGGTCTTCGACATATTGGCGGATGTAGGGTGTATTATCCGGGCGGTCACATTCCAGTCGATGTAGCGAACATCGTCCAGAGGATGATATTCCCGCAGGTCGGCGAAATCCACGCCGTACCCATAGAACAGGCTACGATAATCTCCCTGCAAAAGCCCATCCAGACGGCGGATGACTTGCCAGTCGAGGCGCTGCAGGATACGTTCAGGCGTAGAGGCGGTTGTTGGCATGCTCATGGAGCGGTACCACCGGGATCGGAATGCGGTCGAGGATTTTCCTCAAGATATCATCACTGGTCACATTATCTGAAAGGGCTTCATAGCTCAGTACGAGACGATGGCGCATCACATCGAGAGCCATATCGGAAATATCCTGCGGCAGGGCGTAATCCCGCCCCCGTACGAAGGCCAGGGCGCGGCCGGTGAGAATCAGGTTGATGGAGGCGCGCGGGCTGGCACCGAACATGATGTAATGCTCCAATTCCTTCAACCCAACCTCTTTTGGACTACGGGTAGCGGTCACCATCTTCACCGCATACTCAATCAGGGCAGGATCCACGAACACCCGGTCGGCTTCTTGCTGCAAAGCCATTAACTGATTTGTAGTCAGCACTTTTTGCAAGGTCTGCAGTATGCCAGTCATACGTTCGACGATGACGAATTCTTCAGTCGGATTGGGATAACCGACCAGCACCTTGAGCATAAAACGATCCACTTGCGCTTCCGGAAGGGAGTATGTTCCTTCGGTTTCGATGGGGTTTTGCGTAGCGAGCACCAGGAAAGGTTCGGGTACCTTGAATGTCTCCCGCCCGATGGTGACTTGATGCTCCTGCATCACTTCGAGCAGGGCGCTCTGCACCTTGGCTGGCGCACGGTTGATTTCGTCCGCCAGCAGCAAGTTCGTGAAGACCGGACCAAGCGAGGTATTGAATTCCCCTGTCTTTTGGTTATAGATGCGTGTGCCGATCAGGTCGGCCGGAACCAGGTCAGGGGTGAATTGGATACGTTTGAACTCGCCACCAATCACTTCCGCCAGTGTTTTGATAGCCATCGTCTTGGCCAACCCCGGTACTCCCTCGACGAGGATGTGTCCGCGCGCCAGCAGGGCGACCACCATCCGTTCCAGCAGGTGATCCTGTCCGACAATCACCTTTTTTACTTCATACAAAACACGTTCCATCGGCAAGCCATTCCCGGAGTCTAAATTGTGGTCCATCAGCCATCTCCTATATTCTTATATTTAGTATCTATCCGAAAAATCAGGAGAGGTTCGCATTTTGAGTGCAGGCACTCAAAATGCGGTTCTTCTATAATTCTCGGATAGGTTCTTAGCTAGACTTTGTCCATTTGCACGTTACAAAAAACAGGGTAAGCTAAACCATCTCTCCATGATGAGGATGGATCATGCTTACCCTGTCAGCAGAATATATCACGATTC
>JBEKVG010000149.1:0-6636 GCA_049514195.1 Anaerolineales bacterium
CCGAATACTTTTATCGCCACGGTGGAGGCGATCACGCGCTGTGGAGCTTTACCATTGTTCGTTGACTGTGCCCTGGATACCGCCAGCATGGATATGCCTGCATTAAAGGCATTCCTGGCGAACGAATGTATGCGTGGAGAGGATGGCCAGGTCATTCATATCAAAACACAACGCCGCGTGACCGCCATCCTGCCGGTCCACCTGTATGGATTGCCGGTGGATATCGAGGCGCTCATGCTACTTGCCAAAGAATATGAGCTGCCGGTGGTTGAAGATGCCTGCCAGGCGCACGGCGCTAGATACAAGATCAACGGGGAGTGGAAGCGGGCGGGCACGGTGGGGGTGGCGGCCGGTTTCAGTTTCTACCCCGGGAAGAACCTGGGTGCGATGGGAGATGGCGGGGCTTTGGCCACCAATGATCCTGAACTGGCAACCCGGGTGCGCTATCTGCGGGACCACGGCTCGAAAGATAAATATATCCATATCACCCCGGATGGCTGGAATTCCCGCCTGGATGCCATGCAAGCAGCCATCTTGTCGATCAAACTGAAAAAATTGGATGAGTGGAATTCCCGCCGCCGGCAGGCAGCGGCTCTTTACCGGGAGGCCCTGGCGGGTCTACCTCTCGACCTGCCGGTCGAGCCGGAGTATGCGGAGCATATTTACCATCTTTATGTAGTGCGAACCCTGGACCGGGATCAATTGTATAAGGAATTGGGCGCACGCGGCATTGGAGTTGGATTGCATTATCCGATCCCATTGCACCTGCAGAAGGCATATGAAGCTCTCGGGTATCCGAAGGGAAGTTTTCCCATTGCGGAGCAATCAGCCAGCTCGGTGCTGTCGCTTCCGATGCACCCGCTTTTGAGCCAAACGCAGGTATACCAAGTGGCAGAGGACTGTAAAGAAATAATGCTGGTTTCTGAAGGCTAACAAAAATGATGTTAACTCATGCGTTATTAATGGTATAGTAATTCAGGTAAGAAGCAACATCTCGATAAACCGGGGAACTGGTAGCGAAACTGCCTGCACCCCACGCCGCCTCTCCTTATTGAAAATATACGATAAGAACTATATGTAAATTTAAAAGGATGTAGGATTGCAAAATGGAAAATAAACTTGAAGAGCGAACTACTGTCGACACATTCGTCATGTACGCAGCCTTGTTATGGCACTGGGCCTGGCTATTGGCGCTGTGTGCCGTGTTGGCCGGAGGCACCACCTATTGGTTATCCAGAAAACAAACGCCGGTTTATCAGGCTTCCACTACAGTGATGATCAATGCAGCACCGGCCTCCCAGACCGTAACGTCCATTTCGCTTACGACGAGTGAGGATTTGGCGACTACCTATTCCAATGTTATGGTCATGAAGCCGGTGCTGGATGGTGTTGTTAAAAGCCTGGGCCTGTCAACCTTTCCACGCACTGCCACTGTTCAGGTACAGCCCATCCTCAATACACAACTCATGAAGGTTCTTGTCCAGGATACCGATCCCAAACGGGCCGCGCTGATAGCCAACACATTGGTCCAGGTGTTTTCTGATAAGCTCCAGGCGGACCAGGCCTCCCGCTATGCCGATGCCACGAAAGGGATCGAAACCCAGTTGGCAAATCTCCAGCAGCAAATCCAGAATACACAGAATGACCTGACCGCCCTGGGCAGTGGGGCAGCAAATCCATCCGGGCAAGCGCAACTGCAGATCGCCCTGACTCAATATAATCAATCCTATGCCTCCGTCCTGCAAAGCTACGAGCAGCTCAAACTGGCGGAAGCGCAATCTTCCTCGGGGGTCGCCCAGCAGGATACCGCTCTACCACCCGGTGCCCCCATCAGCCCCAAACCTGTCAGGGATGCGATCCTGGCGGCCGTGACCGGCTTGCTGATTGCGGTGGGGGGCGTTTTCCTGATTGAGTTTCTGGATGACACCATCCGCGACCCGGAAGAGATCACCCGGAAATGGGGTGTGCCGATCCTGGGCACGATCGTCAGTTACCCGTATGAAAGAGATACGCTTATCACCGCCAAACAACCGCGTTCCCCCTTCACGGAGGCATTTCGCTCCTTACGCACGAATCTGCAATTTACCAGTTTTAACACGCCCATCCATACCATCCTGGTGACCAGTCCCTCCCCGGAAGATGGCAAGACCACCGTGGCGGCGAACCTGGGAAGTGTGATCGCCCAGGGTGGCCGCAGTGTGGTCATCGTGGATGCGGACTTACGCCGTCCCAGGGTGCACAAACTGCTGCAGGTTTCCAACCGAAACGGCTTATCGAGCCAGTTCATCCGAGATCAAGAGCATCTAAATGGCTCGATAAAGCCAACAGAAATTGAAGGCCTGCATGTAATCACTTCCGGCCATTTACCGCCCAACCCTTCCGAGCTATTGGGCTCGGACAGGATGTCTGAGATTTTACACGAGCTTGCCGGTCAGTTTGACACGGTTATTGTGGATTCCCCGCCCCTATTAATGGTGACAGACGCGCTGGTATTGGCTCCTTGTGTCGATGGGGTGCTCGTGGTGATCAAGCCGAGTATTACCAAACGAGCTGCCCTGAAGAATATGCTCGAGCAATTGCGCCAGGTAAATGCAAATGTGCTCGGGATTGTCTTGAACGATATCAAGGTCAGCCGTTCGCGCTATTACTACTACCATTACCGCGGGTACTACTACAAGCATAAATATAACAAGGATTATGGCTATCTCGAAAACAGCCCTGAACCCTCCGAAAAACCGGAAATCCCTGCAGTTGAGGTGGCGGTACCTGCTTCAAAATTCATGAACATCACCAAGGCTGCCCGGGAAGGAAAAAACAATCTCGATTTTAGCGAGGCTAAAGCCACGGCGCCTGAAGAGCCTGAATCCTTGTCAAAAGAGTAAGCAGCCACGTAAGAAGATTTCTCGATTTTTCTGATCAAGAAAAAAGAAAGAAATGGAAAGACTCGCAACAAATGATAACGGAGGCGAGGTTTGTCTTTACCTGGGTTCACGGGACGACCCTGAGACCGCCTGCTGGTACCCGTCTTTAATAAATCATTGCTATCGCGCCAAACCAGCTACTCCAGTAAGATTGAAATATCAGGGAACCTGCTGCCTGACCGCCAATTATTCTGAATGTAGGGTATACAAAAAAGATGTGGGGCTTCCAATCCCCCGCGATATAGGGATTCGCCGGCAAAGGTCTGCACAAAGTAAATGGTCGAAAGTTTATTTATGGATGATCCTGTGTGCGATCATTATCATCGGGTTGCTCATCTGGCAGAGTCTTTCAAGAGGGCTTTTTCGATTCGCAAGCTGGGAGCACCCCTTCTGGGAGAAAGGGCCTATCGCCTTGACGGAGACGGGCAATCTGACTCCATCGGTTGTTCCGACGCTGATCCAAGCCACTTCAACTGCCACATTGCTCCCACCCTCCCCATCGCCGACCCGGACGGTCGTAACTTCCACTCCGACGCTCAACTCTTTTCACACTTTGGAAACTCCCATCGGTTCTGAATACCAATTCATCATCCATCGAATCCTTGATGGAGAAAGCCTTGATTCAATTTCCAATAAATATGGAACCACGCCGAAAGCCCTTCGACTGGTCAATTACGATCTCCCGATTCCCCTGCTGACTAACTCTTTGATCATCATTCCAGTAAACAAAACCGATGTGAGTGGGTTGCCTGTCTTCGAAGCCTATATAGTAAAAGGAGATGTTTCCGTGGAAGACCTGGCCAAACAGCTTTTGGTTGATCCGGCAGTATTGGAATACTATAACGCACTGAAAGTTGGCCAGGTACTCACCGCGGATGAATGGGTGCTCGTCCCACACATTGCGACAGCCACGCCATAAATATGAAATCTTCAACTGCTTATGAAGAGTTGAAAACCATCCTGGATAACCTCCGCATGCCCGAGCGTCTTAATGAGCATCCCTGGACAAGCAGCCTGGTAGTGGCTCAGGGGGTCTTGGAAGACAAATCCCTCCGCCAGAAGGCTCCTGGATACCAGCTCATTTTGGTCTTGAGCAGCCTTTTCCGCCAGATGATGCCCAGTACGCCGCCGCGTCGAGGCAAACGGCTGGATACCCGCTGGGGCCAATTCGGTCTGCTGGCGGCGGAATATTTTGCCCCGTTATTATATGGAACACCCTACTGCACGTCTTTGCGGGATGCCTGGGGCAGGATCGATCAGACCATCCCGTTTTTTGTATTTGACAAGTCCGGATATGATGTGCCCGAGAGCGAGGCTTCCCGTTACCGGTTGTTCGATGATGACACGGAACCGACCCCCACCAGCACACTCAGCGATTGGCATATCCAATGCCTGGAAAGACTGGCGGAGCTCTTCCTTGAACATGAAAAGCACTTGAGTCAGAAATTATCCCAGGTTTCGCCTGTTTTACGTCCGGCGGATCCGCAAGCGCATTTACGCCGTAAGGAAAAGGCTGGTCTGCATTCCGATTTGCCAGATGAACCTGGCAACTCAAAGGTACCCCACCAACCTGCAAAACGGTATAAGCGCTGGGGCTGCCTGGTACTGGTCGTCTTGCTCCTGGCTGGGTTGCTCCTGGCAGGCAACCAGGCCTGGCATATCTATCAGCAGGCGAAAACAGTCAAGGGCGACCTGCAGAAAATCCAAAGCCTCCTAAAAAACAAACCAGGCCTATCAACCTTCGGACAGGCCGGGCCGCTGCTTTCTTCATCCAGGCAGGACCTGGCGGCCTTGCAGGCGGATGTCGAGCCCTTTCTCTGGACGGGGAAGTATTTGGCCTGGGTGCCAACGTACGGCGGCGACCTATCCCAGGTCCAACCTTTGATGGATTTGGCCAGTGCGTTGCTGGCCAGCGCGGATGAATCCGCCCAGGGGGCGACCCCGCTTTGGCGCGCAGTCTATAACCAAAAACAGACTCCCAAATTAGCGGCACTGGCGCAGTTGCTTGTGCAGGCTCAACCGCACTTATCCAAAGCCAGCAGCGCTTTGAATGCTGTGATGGTGGCGCGTGGCAAGCTGGAGCTTGAGAAGCTCTCTCCCGATGTCCGGAGTCTAATTACGGATAAAATTGATCCGTATCTGCCGATCATGCAGGAGGGTTTGACGTTTGCCATAGTGCTGCCGAAACTTATGGGTGCCTCAGCATCCGGTCCACAAACATACCTGATCTTTCTTCAAAATGAAGATGAACTGCGGGCAACCGGAGGCTTTCTAACGGATGTGGGTACGATCGTCGTAAAGGATGGCGATATCCTGAGTTCCAACTTCGAGGATTCTTATGCGTTGGATGACCTGACAAAGCCGTACCCGCCGGCTCCCTGGCAGTTGGAACGTTACATGGAGGCGCATATGCTGCTACTGCGGGATTCGAACTGGTCCCCGGATTTCCCAACCTCGGCGGCCCTGGCGGAATACTTATATGCGTATACGCGTTTCCACACATCCGATGGCATCGTTGCGATTGACCAGCATGCGGTTCAAATGCTCCTAACGGCGCTCGGACCGATCAACCTGGAAGGCGTTGCCTACCCGATCACCTCCGAGAACGTGATCGATTACATGCGGACGGCCAAATTCGATAGCGGAAATCAGCCTTTCGATTACACCCAGCGAAAAGATTTCATCGGTACGCTCGGCGAAGTCATCTTGGCACAGATTACATCCGGTCAAAACCTTTCTTTGGAATCGCTCTCGAAAGTCCTGGTGGAAGCTTTGGATGAAAAGCATCTATTGCTGCAATTCGATGATCCCGCCATAACGACACTTTTGGCAGAACGAGGCTGGGACGGGGCGGTACGGCCTGGCGCGGGGGATTTTCTGATGGTGGTAGATTCGAATGTTGGATTTACCAAAAGCAATGCGGTGGTCGGGTCGAAATTCTCGTATGTTGTCGATCTAACCAAGCTGACCAATCCGACTGCCAGCCTGAGGATCCTCCAAACGAATGGCGCATCTGGAAATGTGGCCTGTAAACCTCTTTCTACTCCAGTGACTCTTTCTTATCAAAGCGGGATCGATTTATGTTATTGGGATTACCTGCGTGTTTATGTGCCAGCCGGTACTACGCTTTTGGATGCCACCCCTCACGCTGTTCCGGGAGATGCAATGCTGGATGGCGTGAGCGTGCCCGCCCGGGTTGACACACTTAAAGAAAATATATCGGGTGTCCAGAGTTATGGTTCCTTGCTATTGGTCCCGATTGGCGCCAACCTGGAAACGGATTTTCAGTTTGCCCTGCCGGTCAAGGTCATTCAGGAAGAGGCCGATCACGCGACCCGGGTCTACACTCTGCATGTACAGAAACAGCCCGGCACGCTAGCGATCCCGATCCTCATCTGCGTGCGCTTGCCTGTTGGAGCGGCTTTGGTGAAAGCTACCGCAGGAGGAAACTTCGATGCGGGACAATGGTGCATGAGCGGGAACCTTAACACGGATATCCATGTCACGCTAGCGTTCACGGCCCCTTAGACGGTTGCCCTGGTACGATTCCAGGATACCAGCATACGTGCTATAAGGCATACTCCCGCCATTCTGTCATTGCGAGGCGGCATACTCCCGCCATTCTGTCATTGCGAGGCGGCGTACTCCCGCCGAAGCAATCTCCTCGCACTCGATGTCATTAGGAGTAATTACACAACGCACGGCGCTCTTCTAT
>JBEKVG010000150.1:0-6563 GCA_049514195.1 Anaerolineales bacterium
ATTTGGCTGGAATGGAGGTTTCTGGATAAATGACTGGAGTCAGGTACATCCAGGCCGTCAGGATGATCTGGTACATCTCGGCCACATCGGGAAAAAAGATAGCCAGCGCAGAGATCGCCAGACCCAGGCCAAGTGTAAAACAGGCCAGCAATAACAGGGAAACCGGCAGGAATACCACCGTAATTCTTATCGGCGCTCCTGTGACAACCATCACAATAACGAGTGGAACAAAGGATAAGAGCAGGTTGACCAGACCTGATCCAATGGCTGAAATGCCAAACGAAGCCCGCGGGATGTAAATGCGTTGCAGCAGTGAGCCCCCCCAAACCAGGCTGCTCATCGCAGCAGTGGTGCTCTGGGCAAAGAAATTCCAGGCCATCAGGCCACTTAGAATAAAAGCAGGGTATGAGCGGGTAGAACTAAAAAAATGCGAAAAAACAAAACTGAGTACGAGCATGATGCCCAGTGGGTTGAGCATTGTCCAGGCCACTCCAAGAAAGGAGCGCTTGTAGCGGGTGAGAATATCGCGCCGGACCAATTGAAAAATCAAATGGCGGTGCCCCACTGCCTCCTTAAGCTCCTGGAGTGCGTGGGGCACTTTCTGGGCAGAATCATAAATAGGTATTGTCTGCATAATTGTCGAAAAAAATCTTTTTTAATTTTACCACAATCAAAAAGTGGCATTTTGGCTCTCCGGAAATATACGTGAGGCGGTGGTAAATATATTTGTAAGGGCGAGGAGTCAGTGTTGTAACAAATACATTGTCCAAAATCAATTGCCTGAAATAGATGAGCGAAAATCCTGTACCATTAACCATTGATTCGCCATTCTCCAAAGGTGTAGGTATAATACGCAGGCAACCTTCATTTGTTGTTCTTAAGAAGCCTCGATCGTTTGAGTTGCACCATCTGAATATTTGTCGGTACAGTGGAAAAATCCTTAGATGATTGGTTTTGATATTGTTATTGTTAATTGGAATACAGGGTCAAAACTACGCGAATGCTCACAATCTATTTTGCTGGCCTGTCAGGCTCCCGATATCCGCTTAAACCGGTGTGTAGTAGTTGACAATGCTTCCTCAGACGGCTCAGCAAATGCATTAGAAGATCTGCCATTACCGCTTGAGATGATTAAGAACGGCTCGAATAAAGGTTTTGCCTACGCTTGTAATCAGGGGGCAAAGGCTGGAAACGCCAAATATATCCTCTTTCTTAACCCCGATTGCAGGCTATTTCCGGACAGCCTCCAGAAAGCCCTCCTATTTTTGGAAGAGAAGCAGAACAAAAACGTTGGTATCCTAGGAATACAGCTTATTGATGAGAATGGAATCGTACAACGAAATACAGCTCGTTTCCCTACTCCCATATCTTTGGTTACTCAAATGCTTGGCTTCGACCATTTGTGGCCACAGCGTTTCCCGCCCCACTTTATAATAGAGTGGAAACACCTAGAGAATAGGGAAGTGGATCAGGTTGAGGGAGCCTTTTTCTTCGTTCGCAGGGGATTGTTTGAGAAGTTAAAAGGGTTTGATGAGCAATTTTTCATGTACTTTGAAGAGCTGGATTTTGCCTATCGGGCGAAACAGGCAGGTTGGCAAAGTTTTTATCTGGCTGATGCGAAAGCCCTTCATTACGGAGGGAGATCTTCATATCAAATAAAAGCCAGGCGATTATATTATGTATTGTGCAGTCGTGTGCTTTATGTGGCAAAGCATTTTGGTGCGCTAACCGCAGCATGTATTCTATTTTTCTCTGTGGTGGTTGAATTTTGGACCCGCTTGGGATGGAGCATCCTAAAGCCTTCGGAACATAGTCCGAAAGATACAATACGAGCCTATGGAATGCTTTTAAAATCCACTCCGCAATTGATCAAAAAATTGGGAAATAGATAGGAATGCGCCTCCTTGCCTTAACACGTTATAGCTCACTTGGTCCAAGCAGCCGAGTAAGGTTTTATCAGTACTTTCCTTATTTAAACTCATGCGGAATCGAACTTAAAGCCATACCTTTACTGGGGGACGATTATATTCGAGCTTTGTATAATTCAAAAAAACAATAGCTCGTTTCGGTAGGGAGGGCATATCTACACCGTGTTTGCGGTATCGTGAACGCCCATTCCTGGGATCTTTTATGGATTGAAAAAGAACTGTTTCCCTGGCTGCCTGCCTGGGCTGAAAGCTTTTTATCAAGAAGGGGTATACCGTATGTCATAGACTATGATGATGCTGTCTATCACCGCTATGACTTACATCGCAACCCATTGATTCGTGCCCTCTTTGGAAAAAATATTGACACTGTCATGCAGTATGCCACGACGGTGGTGGTTGGCAACGATTACCTGGCTGAACATGCCCGCAAGGCCAGAGCACAGAAAATTGTCTATCTTCCCAGTGTAGTAGACATCAACAGGTACCCAATTGGTAAGAAGGTGAGCAAGCAGTTCCGAATTGGTTGGATTGGTTCACCTATCACCGCTCCCTATTTGGGATTGATTAAGGATGCGCTAATAGAAGTCTGCAAGAAGACTGAAGCATGCATGGTGCTGATTGGCGCCGGAGAGCGGGATCCGCTCCCAGGTTTGGAAAAAGAAATTCTGCCTTGGAGTGAGGATAGTGAAGTTGCGAACCTTCAGTCATGTGATGTGGGCATCATGCCTTTGGCGGATGAGCCTTTCACGCGCGGAAAATGCGGCTATAAATTGATTCAATATATGGCCAGTGGATTACCTGTGGTTGCCTCGCCGGTAGGGGTAAACACATGTATTATTGAGCAAGGGAAAACGGGCTTTTTGGCATCCTGCAAGGAAGAGTGGACACAAGCCTTGTTCACACTCTACCATGACATTGAAATGCGAAGAAATATGGGGACGGCCGGTCGCCAGAAAATAGAGAAAGAATACAGTCTACAAATTACTGCCCCTCGATTGCTGGATATTTTTAACGAGGCAATTTTGCGTCGAAAAACCGATCGTCAGGCTTCCTGATAATATGTAATGCAAATTTTCCTAGCGTACCTGCTTGTATCTAGAAATGAATGAGGGGTAAATGTTCCGATATGAACAGTTTTCGGATAACTATGCCGAATAGATAGAAATCCTCTTTTCCCCGATACCACCCTGCTTAAGATTTCCTCGCTGCTTGACACCATGTGTGTATTTTTCATGCCCTTCCTACTTTTCGAGTAAAATGTCTTTCATGCCATCATCGAAACATCCACCGAAACCATCCAGCGCTAGATTATCGAATGTAAATTCGACTACGCGCAACGCCGAAACTGTGCTTTCCGGTAAAAGTAAGAAAGGCTGGGTCGCCCGCCTGCTGCCCTTCCTCGGGCCGGCCTTTATTGCCAGCATTGCCTACGTGGACCCGGGAAATTTCGCCACCAACATCCAAGGGGGTGCACAGTTCGGTTATGAATTGTTATGGGTCATCCTGGGCAGCAACCTGATGGCCATGCTCCTGCAGGCCCTCTCGGCGAAACTGGGCATCGCTAGCGGAAAGAACCTGGCTGAGCAGTGCCGGGAGAATTTCTCCAGGCCAGTTGTCTGGCTCATGTGGGTTCTGATGGAACTGGTCGCCATGGCAACCGACCTGGCCGAATTTCTTGGCGCCGCAGTAGCGCTTAATCTACTCTTTGGCCTACCGCTCTGGGTGGCAGGATTGTTGACTGCCATCATTACTTTCCTAATCCTCGGTCTCGAACGCTACGGCTTCCGCCCATTGGAAGCGGTCATCACGGGGTTCCTCGCCATCATCGCAATCAGCTATGTGGTTGAGATCTTCCTGGTGCACCCAGACTGGGGCACAATTGCCCGCTCTACTTTTGTACCTCATTTTACTAACTCGGAGAGCGTCCTGCTGGCGGTCGGGATTCTGGGTGCCACCGTCATGCCGCATGCCATTTTCCTGCATTCCGCCTTGACACAGGGACGGGTGGTTGTAAAAAAACCTGAACAACTGCGTCGTTTGTACCGCTTCGAAATCATTGACGTGGTAATCGCCATGGTGATCGCCAGTTCAGTCAATGCTGCCATGCTGATCACGGCTGCGGCGACTTTCTTTAAAACCGGGACAAATGTTGGCACCCTGGAGCAAGCCTATCGCACTCTTCAACCGCTGCTCGGTTCCGCTGCAGGCATCGTGTTTGGCGTAGCGCTGCTTGCATCCGGATTGTCCTCCTCGTCGGTTGGGACGATGGCTGGTCAGGTCATCATGCAGGGCTTTCTGCACTTCCACATACCCCCCTGGATCCGAAGGGTCGTGACGGTAATCCCTTCGCTGATCGTCATCTTTGCCGGCCTCGATCCGACCCGCACTCTGGTTATCAGCCAGGTGATACTTTCATTTGGCCTGCCTTTCGCCATTATTCCACTGGTCATGTTCACCCGCCGTAAAGATATTATGGGAGAGTTGGTCAATGGCTGGCCTACTTCACTACTGGCAAGCCTAACGGCTGCACTTGTCCTCAGCCTCAATTTTTTCCTTCTCTTCCAGATATTCTTCAGGAGATAAGCCTATGTTCAAACACATCCTCGTTCCTCTGGACGGGTCAAAACTGGCTGAGGCAGCCCTGCCGGCTGCAGCTTCCCTGGCGCAAATTTTCAATGCACCGGTTACTCTTCTGCATATCATTGAACAGGACGCCCCAGAAGAAATCCACCGCGACCACCATCTGACCGAGGCTAGCGAGGCTAAAGTCTATCTGGCCGGAATCGCCAAACGCGCCTTTCCAGATAAGATAAAAGTTGATCTTCACGTCCATACTTCCCCGGTTGCGGATGTAGCACGCAGCATCGTCGACCATTCTTCTGATGAGATCCAACCAGATTTAATCATCCTGTCTTCCCACGGGAACAGCGGGATGCACGACTTGTTCTTCGGGAACATTGCCCAGGAAGTAGCTGCAGCCAGTGGGACCCCGGTTTTGTTGATAAAGCCAGATGGAGCTGCTACAACGTTTCAGTTGCAACATATCCTTGTCCCGTTGGATAATGAGTCCGTCCATGACAAAGCCTTACCCATCGCAGAATCACTAGCGAAAGCCTATCAAGCAGAATTGAACCTGCTTTGTGTCATCCCCACCCTGGGCACACTCTCCGGCGAGCAAGCCGCAGTCAGTAACATGCTTCCTGCCACAGCCACGGCTTATCTCGATATATCCGAAGATATCGCCCAGGAACATTTCCAGGCGCACCTGGATGCTTTCGAAAAAGTGCATATCCGGGCGACCGCGGAAATTGCGCGCGGCGACCCCGCTCCAGTAATCGCCAAAACCGCTGAGAAAATCGATGCTAACCTGATCCTGTTTGGCACGCACGGTCGCGCCGGGTTGGACGCCTTCTGGAACCGCAGTGTGGCTGCCAGCGTAGCCCGGCGAACAAAGATTCCCATATTGTTGATACCGCTCTCGGAATAGGGCATCGTCCTGAACGATAATCGTTCAGGACTTCAATTTTCCCCTCTTTTCCATGATTATTCGATATCTACTCCGGTTAATCGTGATAACAACAGGTGTATTAATAAGAACGGAAAAATGAATATTACGTGTAAAACTCCACTCAGACCAAAAATTAACGCTAACGCACGTAAAAAGGAATTAAAGTGTGGAGCCAGGTTCACTAACATCCAGGGGCCAGCTCCGGCAAGGATAGCGAGTCCTACTAAGGCACCAGCCAGCAATCCCAAAGGAAGCCAGGCGTGTCGGTCGGATTCAGACGGCATCATCGTGCTGCTTATGGTGAATGTCAGATAAAACCACAACCAAAAATCAGGCACTTTCGGTACAGCCATCAGCCCTGACCAGAATCCATTCCATTCAGCCAGCCGAATGAAATCCCACAATGGCAGTAAATGCAACCGGTAAATTCCAGCATAGGCTACAAAGAGGCTGCCTGTCACCAGCGGCGCAGCCCCGATCAGTGCATCGCGTATAAAGCCCCCGGAGGCAGTCTCAACGTAGCCCAAACGAAGTTTACCGTTTGGTTGCGCTTGAGGAATAAGCGAAAAATTCCCAGTATGAACACCTAGCAACTTTGCCACGAGAAAATGACTGAGCTCGTGTAAAAATACACCCGGAAGGAAAATAATGGCAAAAATTGTTTGCATCAGGCCGGGACGACGTGTGAGGATCAAAAAAACAGATTGAATCTCGCGGTGCAAAGTACGCTGCAAGAACACCAGCAGAACCAATGCTACCAAGAGCCAAAGTAAGCCATCAATGGATGATAGTAAATTCATGGGAAAAGAATAAGACCAACAGCGGACGACAGTAATCCGTGCCTGTCGTCCGCCTCATATCTCATAAGCAATCTATTTCACTGCTGCTTGCGTAATTTTTACAAATTCATCTGCCTTCAGACTGGCACCTCCGACCAATGCACCGTCAATATCCGGTTGACTGAAAAATTCGGCTGCGTTGGCGGATGTAACTGAGCCACCATAGAGCACGCGAATGGCCTGGGCAGTCTCTCCACCATACATCTCTGCCAAAGACCTGCGGATATTATCACGGATCACGTCATTGGCACCCACCCCTGAGGAGGCACGACCCGTCCCAATCGCCCA
>JBEKVG010000151.1:0-6522 GCA_049514195.1 Anaerolineales bacterium
CCTGGTACCAGGATGGCAAAACCACCTGGATCGATCATAACGGGATTGCATTTACACCCCGCGGGGATGTCCCAGGCTTGATCCAGATTGCATCCGGCGGCAACCCGCCTAAGCCATCGGCTGACCCGCAAAAATCCATGTACGAACAATCTTTCATTTCGCCAGATCTGGTACAGGCCATCCTTATACTCTATCCCCAAGTACCCAGCGGGTCTCCGATGATCTACGATCCGAAATATGGCATAGGCTGGCAGGATGCACGTGGCTGGTCTGTGTATTTTGGCCAGGATTCACAAGATATCGAAATGAAGAAAAAGGTCTACCAAGCTATCCTGGATTCCTTTTCCCAAAAGAGCATCCAGCCCACACTGATCAGCGTGGCCTATCTGGATGCACCATTCTATAAGTGAACCGGAAAACCTATGAACGAGATTGTTGTTGGAATTGACGTAGGCACTACCAAAGTCTGCACCCTGGTAGGTCGGGTGGAAGAAGAAAACATCCGCATCCTGGGTTCTGGTATTGAACCCTCCGAAGGCATCAAGAAGGGCGTCATTGTTGACCTGGCGGCGGCTGCCCAAGCCATCACGCGCTCGGTGGAGAAGGCCGAGCAGGTTTCGGGTGTGGAGATCACCGGAGCCCTCGTCAGCCTAGGCGGCGCGCATGTTTCATCCATCAACAGCCGCGGCGTGGCTGGGGTATCGGGGGAAATGATTGACGAGGACGATGTGTTCCGAGCACTGGATGCCGCTCGAGCGGTTGCCATCCCCAATAACCGCGAAATCATCCACATCATTCAGCGCGGCTTCAGCGTGGATGGGCAGGATGGGGTAACGATGCCGATTGGTATGCACGGCTACCGTTTGGAGGTGGAGGCACATATTATCACCGCCGCCCAGGCGACAGTCGAAAACCTGCGCCAATGCGTCGGTACCGCTGGCGTGGAGGTGCTGCAATTTGTTTTGAACCCACTCGCCTCCGGAGACGTGGTGCTCTCGGATGGAGAGCGACAGATGGGCGTAGCCGTCTGCGACATTGGCGGTGGAACAAGCGACCTGGCCATCTATGTGGATGGACACGTCTGGCACACCATGGTTCTGGCGGTAGGTGGAAATCACATCACCAATGACATTGCCACCGGCTTGCGCCTGCCGCTCGCTCAGGCCGAAGAGATCAAGAAAAAGCACGGCTATGCCTTGAAATCAGGCGTGGGCGCCGAGGAGTATTTCACAGTGCGCACCTATGGCGAAGAGGCGCCGGTTCAGATTAGCCGCCAGGACCTGGCGCACATCATCGAGGCCAGAGTCGAGGAGATCTTTACGCTCATCCTTCAGGAGATCAAGCGCTCCGGTTATGATGGTCTGCTGCCGGCTGGCATGGTTCTTACCGGCGGGACGAGCGCCTTGCCAGGTATCCGCCAGCTTGCCAGCCAGGTGCTTGGCATTCCTGTCCGGACAGCCGGCCCCGAGAAACTGGTTGGGCTGGTGGACCAATTGAAAAGTCCCGCGTATTCCACCGGTTTCGGCCTGTTGCACTGGGCTGCCGCACTCACGGAGGAAGATATGTCGCTCAGCCGCCTGGGCGGACGACGCCAATCCAAGAAAGGCAATCCGTTGAATCTCGAACCCGTCAAGGACTGGTTCAAACGGTTGCTCCCATAATCCAGAAATCTGGTTATTCACATACCCGGTTTCATCGAACCTTTTTATCCACATAGGAGGCTTAGTATGGACATAAAGAAAACGCAATCCGAAGCATGTGCCCTCATCAAGGTGGTCGGCGTTGGCGGCGGCGGCTGCAACGCGGTCAACCGGATGATCGAAGAAGGCATCCAGGGCGTGGAATTTGTCGCCATCAACACCGACGCTCAGGCCTTGATGCTTTCTAAATCCCCAACCCGAGTTCGCATCGGCGCTAAGCTGGCGCGTGGCCTGGGCGCCGGTGGCGATCCGGAAATCGGGCGCAAGTCTGCCGAGGAGTCGGCCGAAGACCTGTACAATGTGCTCAAAGGCGCCGACATGGTCTTCGTCACAGCCGGCCTGGGAGGTGGCACCGGCACTGGTGCAGCTCCCATTGTGGCCCAGATTGCCAAGGAGAACGGCGCATTGACCATCGGCGTGGTCACCCGCCCGTTCACCTTCGAGGGCAACAAGCGCATGCAGTCCTGTGAGGCTGGCATGGCGAACCTCAAGGATCATGCCGACACCCTGATCGTCATCCCAAATGACCGCTTGCTACAAATTATGGATAAGCGCGCCAGTCTGAACGACTCGTTCAAACTTGCTGACGAGGTACTGCGCCAGGGCATCCAGGGCATCTCTGAACTCATCACTGTTCCCGGCCTGATCAACCTGGACTTCGCAGACGTGCGTGCCATTATGAGCGAAGGCGGCGCGGCGTTGATGGCGGTTGGCAAGGCTTCCGGCGAGGATCGCGCCCGCCTGGCAGCCGAACAGGCCATTTCGAGCCAGTTGCTCGACATAACCATTGATGGCGCCAGGGGTGTGCTCTTCAATGTCACTGGCGGTCCGAACCTGACACTGTTTGAGGTCAACCAGGCGGCCGCATTGATCCGCGAGACGGCTCATCCTGAGGTAAATATCATCTTCGGCGCCGTCATTGATCCGGAGATGACTGATGAGATCCACGTCACGGTGATTGCCACTGGCTTTGAACGATCCGGCATGCCACGTCGCATCACTCCTCGCCCGATCAACCGCACGATCGATGGAAGGCTGATCACTCGCCCGCTGGAATCCGTAAGCGTAGCCGCACAATCCAGCCAGACTACTGAGTTCAAGCCGCAGACCTTCAATACTGAAGACCTGGACATCCCGACCTTCTTGCGCAACCCCAGGTAGGCTTGTTACGTTAATGTGTGCCTGCCTAAGCAGTCGAGACCTGCTTGTTCGGTGATCGGCTTTCGAACCGCGCGGAGAAAAGGGGATTCTGGAAAACTGCTTGAAAAGCGGTTCTACGCGCCTACCTGGAGTCTATAAAGCCGCCTATCTCCGATAATTTCATCTTTAGCCCGGTCTCAATGCAGGCCGGGCTAAAATTTCAAAAAGGAACACACTCTTTTTTTTACATGTTTCGGAGATGGGTTTTTAATTAGGCCTTCCCAGTCGGGCAAGCCTCTGGTAAAATCAGCCCCCGGAGCGTTGTACCCTTCGCTCTCCTATTCCAGACAGAAAGGGCTTGAAAAGAAATGAAAGTTCTACTGATCAAGGACGTTTACAAACTCGGACGCGCTGGCGACGTAAAGAAGGTCGCGGATGGTTATGGCCGCAACTTTCTTGTTCCACAGGGAATGGCAGTTCTAGCCACCCCTAGCGCAATGAAGACAGCGGAGCGTATTCGCCAGAAGGCCACCGAGCGCCGCGCCATCCTCAATAATGAGATGGGGACTGTGGCCGAAGCGCTAAAGAAAATCCAAATCGCCTTCGGTGCGCGTGCCGGTGAAACTGGCAAGTTATATGGCTCGATCACCTCGCAAGAGATTGTGAATGCCATTCAGGAGAAATCCGGTATTAGCATCAAGCGCCAACAATTGGATATGCAGCCGTTGCGCAGCCTGGGTGAGCACACCGTTCGTATCCGTTTAACAATGGATCTGATCCCGGAGATAAAAGTCACCGTTTTCCGGGAAGGAGAAGCTGAACCCAGCCTGCCCATAGAAGAGCCCATTGAAAAGGCAGGAGAAAAGAAAGCTACCCGGATTGCACCAGAGGAGACTGCCGAATCCGGCGAAAGCTTCGAACCTGCTGAAGCCTGATATTCCAAAGAGAGCAACAATCTTACATCACCGGTCTAACCTGCAGGGGAAGCCGGTGATGTTTCATTAAGTCATGATGTCAGAGACAATCGGTCAACAACTCAAACAGGCCCGTGAAGCGCACAACTTGACTTACAAAAAAGTCACCCAGGCCACGCATATCCAGGCGCACTTCATCGAGGCGATGGAATCCGACGATTTTGAATCTCTACCATCGCCAGTACAGGCACGCGCTTTCCTGCGAATATATGCCGGGTATCTGGAACTTTCGTTGGATGAACTGATCAGCCGCCAACGACTCGGTATTAGCGAGCCGCCTGTAACCTCCAATACCACAGAGCCTGCACTGAATCACAGTCAAGAAACAGAAGAAGTGTCTGACAGCCCAACCGTAACAACACTAGTTGATGAAGTACGGAATGGCAAATCGTCTGGGATCAAGGAAAGAATCAAGGGTCTGATTCTCCGCCACCGGCAGATCCTCTCTCAGCCAAAGGAACCCTCCGTACCGATAGAATTCACCGAACAAAGCGCACCTTCGGAGCCTGAGCACATAGCCGATACGCAAATTGCGTCTGTTATATCCGATGTGGAAGAACCTCCTGAGAATAAGCCTGAAGAAATTATTTCACCTAACAGGATCAATTCAGAACGCCGGAAATCGGAGATCATCTTCATCAGTATCGGGGAAACCTTACAGCAACATCGTGAAGCCTTAAGCCTTACACTGGATGAAATCGAGGATCATACGCATGTTCGCAAGCATTACCTTCAGGCATTGGAGGTTGGTGATTTCGACCACCTGCCATCCTCAGTCCAGGCACGTGGAATGTTGAATAACTATGCCCACTTTCTTGATATTGATGTGGATGCCATCCTGCTTAAATTTGCGGAAGGCTTGCAGGCCCAACGGTTGGAACGCCAACCAGTGCCAGTCGAAAAGAAAAAGATTGCAAATGGAAAAACCTCAAAAAGCCATCTACCGACCGGTTTACGGCATTATCTTTCCATGGATGTCCTCGTCGGTGGCGGATTGGTTCTTATTCTGCTTGTTTTCGCTATTTGGGGTACTACGCGTGTCATTGCATTGCGCTCTGCCGCCACGCCCCAACCGACTACCCAATCTATCTCTGACGTCCTTGTTGCCTTACCGGAGGCAGGCACCCCTACACCAGGACCTACAAACGGGACAGAAGCTGGAACAGAACTGCCATTGCCGAGTTCCACAGCCATTGTTACTGTACCAGTTTCCGGTCAGGGACCGGTGCAGGTTGTCCTCGTTGCTTTAGATCAGGCTTTTGTACGCGTTACTGTGGATGGAAAAAGACTATTTGATGGGCGCGTCACCGCAGATACGGCATATCCATTCGACGGAAATACTCAAATTGAGGTCCTCACCGGTAATGGTGCAGCTATCAGCATATTATTCAACCAGAGTAACCTTGGACCAATGGGAAGACCCGGCGAAGTCGTGGACCGAATCTACACAGCGAATGCCATCCTGAACCCTACCGCCACATCTACTTACACACCGACCATAACACCCACTCCTACCATTACCCCCCGTCAATCTCCCACACCCCCTTCAAGTGGCACACCCCAAACCCCTGTAGCAACGCAAACGCCCAAGTAGAGAGCCATTGAAAAATTCCACTATTGAAGGAATGGTATAGAGGTGTTGGACGGGTATTCCCCTCTTCGATTTCACTGCGCGACCTGCCCAAAGTCTCTTATCTGCCTCTTCACCACATGGTATGAACCAAAAAAGCTTTCACCTGACCTCCCTCGGCTGTGCCAAGAACACTGTCGATTCCGATTCCATGGCCCAACTGTTGGAACGCGATGGCTACCGGGCTGTCAGATCCGTGCAGCAAGCCAGCGTACTGGTCGTTAACACTTGTGGATTCATTGAGCCAGCGCGTCAGGAATCGTATGCCGTCTTACGTGCTCTAGCCAAAGCCAAACGTCCAGGTCAATTGCTCATCGCCGCTGGGTGCCTCACCCAACGTTATGGAGCGGAAGTTACCCGTCAGGTACCCGGCGTGGACGGTATTCTCGGCACCCGCCGCTGGATGGACATTGTCCAGGTCGTGCGTGAATTGCGTGCCGACCCTCACCCTATACCGCTCTACCACCTCCCGGAAACGCCTTGCATGGGCATGGATGAAAACGGTACAATACGGGCCAGCATCGCAGGGGCCAGCGCTTACCTGAAGATAGCGGACGGCTGCCGTCGTCCGTGTGCTTTCTGCGCCATTCCGCTTATCAAAGGCACCGCCATCAGCCGCCCACCGGAAATAATCTTGAATGAAGCTCTGAGGCTGCACGAGTTGGGCGTGCGCGAACTTGTCCTGATCGCCCAGGACACCACCGATTACGGGCACGACCTGGGTTTAAAAGACGGCCTGGCAAGCCTGCTCGAACAAATGACCATGGCAGTTCCAGATATGGATTGGCTCCGCATAATGTACGCCTACCCAGGCTACATCACGGATCGGCTGATCGATGTCATGGCAGGCCATACACAAATTCTGCATTACATCGACATCCCCCTTCAACATGCCCACCCAGCTACCCTCACCCGCATGCTACGCCCAGCCAAAATGGATTGGGTTTATACGACAATTGCGAAAATGCGCAGGGCTCTTCCGAAGCTGGCCATACGCTCGACTTTCATTATTGGCTATCCAGGCGAGACCGAGCAAGAATTCCAGACACTTTTAGATTTCATCCAGGAACTACGTTTC
>JBEKVG010000152.1:0-6508 GCA_049514195.1 Anaerolineales bacterium
ATTTCTCCGTAAATGTCACGATAATTCTCTTTGTCTTTCCTGAATCTTGATTTTGCATGAGGCAAATTCAACTCTTCGGGAATGCCTAATCTGGTTCGAACTACCTCCAATTCCTCTGAAAGATTTTCGAAACGACAAATTTTATCAACAGTGACACGACCGTCGATTGTGTATAACTCAAAACCCTTACGCTTGAGGCTCAACGGGGCATCCGACTGGATAAACGTTGAAAATGGCTGACGTGGCTCTGTCTTATTCTGCCAATAATAAAGAGACACAACCCGATCCCATGGATTTCTCTCAACGCAGAACTTATAATAACTATTCCATAGCGGTTGCCCAACACGCTCCCTGACTTCGCTAGCAGCAATATGGTTATAAAACCAGCGTTTTCTGCGACCTTTCAGCAATAATAAAACAAAATCCTTAAACCTATAGTCTTTTAGAGGAGCCAAATAATTCATAGGCCCTTGATAACCAAGCTCTTCCCTGATTTTCTCATCTTCTGGAGTAATTGGAGTAATTATGTCAGTTGGGCCACTAAACTTTGACAAAGCTATCTCAATTGATGTTCCAGCAGTTTTCGTTGTCTTAAGAAAAATGAATCTATATTTATGCGATATTATCATGGGGTGTCTTTCAGAAATTCTAATGGGGTTGGGATCAGCAGCAACGGAGCAAATAGGTAAGTAGATTTGTTGATTATGGATGAAGATGTTGCAAACCGTGCTGGTTTTCGCTAGGCGGTAGCTCCGCCCGTGAGGATCCTGTTACCAGGAGAAAGTTAGGCTACAGTGGGGGCAAGATTTGATCAGCATGGATTGCTTGTCCTACACCTGTGCCAGATATTTCATTTTCTCTCGCTCAATCATTGAATAACACGATGTATAAGCGCGCTTTATAGTGAATTTCTCAAATTATATCCCATCCATCTTAAAATGTGGTTGATTCCCTCTCGCCCCCGTTCTAGAATTCGCCACCCCCCAACGAATGGCGTCGACCCATAAAATGGGGTAAAATAGTTGGCCTTTGAGAAATGGGGTGCAGGATTAATCCTGCAGGGTACTGTGTTAAATACTTAAGCCAAAATCATTTTTCGCATTGCTTTTTGGCGACAACAGCTCAAAAATTATCGTAAGGAACAGAAAAAGGTGCCGTGCAAATCTGCACTGGTTATAAAGGATATACCATGAACTACTTGGACGAACTCGAAAATACAAGCATCCGGATCCTACGAGAAGCATATGCCAACTTTAAAAGTCTCGGCATGCTTTGGTCCATGGGCAAAGACAGCACCGTTCTGCTCTGGCTGGTTCGCAAGGCCTTCTTTGGGCACGTGCCTTTTCCCCTGATCCATATTGATACAAAGTTTAAGATCCCCGAAATGATCAGCTACCGCGACCAGCTTGTGCGGGAGTTGCACTTGCCGATGATTGTTGGAGTCAATGAAGAGGCCCTGGCTGCCAAGAACACCTTCCCGGATGGGAAGGTTAGCCGTATCAATTGCTGCCAACTGCTCAAGACAACCGCTTTGACTGATACCATCAACGGCACTGGTGTACGCTACCATTTCAACCATGCCAAAGACCGTTACGAACGCGAGCTTAACCCCGCACCGTTTCAAGGAATCATTGCCGGAGCACGCGCCGATGAGGAGGGCTCACGTTCCAAGGAGCGCTACTTCTCCCCGCGCGACGTGCGCAACGAATGGGATATTGGCGACCAGCCGCCTGAATTCTGGAACCAATTCAAGACAGACTTCGCCCCCGGTACCAACGTACGCATCCACCCTCTGCTGGACTGGACCGAGCTGAACGTCTGGGAATATATTGGTCGGGAAACCATCCCGACTGTCTCACTTTATTACAATCACGGTGATGGAAAACGCTATCGTTCGCTGGGTTGCTACCCGTGTACCTTTCCAGTTGATTCGGAAGCCCACACTGTAGCAGAAATCATTGAAGAATTACGCTCGGGCAAGTTCTCCCGGGTGGCGGAACGCTCCGGGCGGGCCCAGGATGCCGAGGACGGTGGGGGTTTGGAAACACTGCGCCGGGAAGGGTATATGTAAAGATGGAAGAATCTAACCTCGAAAAGATGAACATCGTTATCGTGGGGCACGTTGACCACGGAAAAAGTACTGTTATCGGGCGTCTGTTGGCCGACACCAGGTCACTGCCGAAGGGCAAGCTAGAACAGATCCGGGATTACTGCGAGCGGAATTCCATGCCATTCGAATATGCTTTCCTGATCGACGCCCTGAAGGACGAACGCCGCCAGAATATCACCATCGATTCGGCGCGCGTTTTCTTCAAGTCCCCCAAAAGATATTACATCATTATCGATGCCCCAGGACACATCGAGTTCGTCAAGAATATGGTCACTGGGGCAGCCCGGGCCGAGGCAGCCTTATTGGTGATCGACGCACAGGAAGGTGTGCAGGAAAATTCCCGCCGGCACGGCAATCTGCTCTCGCTGCTAGGTATCCATCAACTGATCGTCCTGATCAATAAAATGGACCTGGTAGGATTCGACCAAGTCCGTTTCGAGGATATACGTCGCGAATTTGCCGGTTTCCTGGACCAGGTTGGTTTGAAAGCCGACCAGTTCATCCCGGTCAGCGCGCGCGAGGGTGACAACATCAGCCAACCAGGCAGAAACATGCCCTGGTACACGGGGCCAACCACCCTGGAGGCACTGGATGCCTTTCATAAGGAAAAGCCGCTTACCGACCAGCCATTCCGCATGCCAATCCAGGATGTCTACCGTTTCACCAAATTCGGCGATAACCGCCGCATCATTGCCGGAACGGTCAGCAGCGGTCGGATCCAGGTGAATGACGAGATTGCATTTTACCCCTCGGGGAAGCGCAGCACCATCCAGACCATTGAGTCGATGGACAAATCTGGGCAGACGGAACTCCTTTCCGGGCAGGCGGCTGGTTTCACACTTAGCCAGCAGATTTATGTTAAGCGAGGCGATATCGCAGTGCGTTTCGCCGAGAAACCCCCGCATGTGGCCAAACGACTGCGCGTCAGCTTGTTCTGGTTGGGCAAAGAACCGTTCGTTCTGCACAAGACCTACGTTATCAAGCTCGGCACGGCTAGAAGTCGATTCCAAATCGAGGAGATTCGACGGGTCGTGGATACCTCCAGCTTGGAGAACAATGCCAGGCGGGAGCAGGTGGACCAGCACGAGGTTGCAGAGTGCATCCTATCATTAGAACGTGCGATTGCCTTTGACTACGCAGACGTGCTGCCAGAGACCGGCCGGTTCGTCATCGTGGACGGCTACGAGATTCGTGGAGGTGGGATTGTTCTGGAGGGCCTCTCGGATGCCGAGTCGGGAGTCCGGGAAACTGTCTTCCAACGCAATATCCACTGGATCCTGAGTGATGTTACGGAAGAGGAGCGGTCAGAGCGTTATAAACAACGCGCCTGCTTGGCAATCATCACCGGTAGGCAGGGCATTGGCCGCAAACGTCTGGCGCGCTCTTTGGAATCCCACCTGTTTCATTCCGGGAGCACTGTTTATTATTTAGGGATGGGCAGCGTGATCTATGGGGTAGATGCCGACATCCGTGGTCATTCTGATAGTCACGACCGCCACGAGCATGTACGCCGTATCGCCGAGATTGCCAATATCTTCCTGGATGCCGGCATGATCCTGATAGTGACTGCTGTCGAGCTGACCCAGGCCGACTTGGAGCTGTTCCAGACCATTGTCGACCCAACCAAGATAGTCACGATCTGGGTGGGCGATCCGATCGGCGACATTCAACATCAACTCGAATTGAAGGCGAACCAAACTCCCGAGCAATCCCTGCCCCGTATCCTGGAATTACTTAGGGAAAATGGATTCATTGGCGGCTTTTTCGATTCGACCGGGTGATGTCAGGGCAGTATAAAGCACCTACCTGAAAAAAGGCCCATCACCTCAAATCACCGGGTGCCTATAGCTGGCAGAAAGCCGTGCTGTTCCAGGTAGGAAATGATCCTACCGGCATTTTCCTCGACACTCGCATGAACTGTATCCAATTTGATCTCAGGTTTTAATGGAGGCTCATAGGGATCGTCAATCCCGGTAAAAGTGGTGATCTTCCCGCGGTGGGCGAGCGCATACATTCCCTTGACATCCCGCTTCTCGCACACATCTATTGGAGTATCCACAAACACTTCAATAAAATGATCGCTTCCCACCATTTTACGGACTTCCTCACGGGTGGCGCGGTAGGGGCTGATCGCCGCAGCGATCACTACACCTCCATGCCGGATGATCTCCGAAGCGACAAACCCGATCCGCAAGATGTTCGTATCCCGGTCTTCACGTGAAAAGCCCAGCCCTTTCGACAGATGCGTCCGGACGACATCACCATCCAGGTATGTCACTATTCGACCAAGCTTGTTCAACATCCCAAGCAGCACCTCAGCAGTAGTAGACTTTCCAGAACCGCTCAGACCAGTGAACCAGACACAGAAGCCTCTTAGATTCTGAAGTGGGGCTTGCGGGACCTCAAGATCATCCCGGCGATGTTCTGAAAAGCTAGGATGAGTTTTTTTTGTCATGCCGTGTCATTCCTTTTCCTCAACCTAAAACTGTCCAGCAAGATAGGCGCGCGTACGATCCTTTTGAGGCTGTTCAAATACCTGCTGCGCCGGACCACATTCTACCATTTCTCCCAAATACATAAAAATTACATAATCAGCCAGCCGCTTGGCCTGACGCAGAATGTGGGTAACGAGCACAATGGTATATTCCTGCTTCAAGGCAATCAGCCGCTGCTCAATATGCTGGGCGGAAATCGGATCCAGGGCTGAGGTCGGTTCATCGCCCAGTAGGATTGACGGGCTAACCGCCAGGCCGCGTGCCAGGCACAGCCGTTGCTGCTGGCCTAGCGAAAGATCCGTGGCTGGTTTGTGCAGGCGCTCCTGGACCTCCTCCCACAGTCCGGCTTCCTCCAAGTAGTGCCTGACTTTGGCGTCCATCTCGGGACCATTTCGGTACATCTGATGGATTCGCATCCCATAAGCCACATTATCGTAAATCGACATCGGCAGTGGATATGGGCGTTGCGCCAGAAGGCCAACATTTTTACGAATCTCGGTCACGTCCACGCCAGGGGCGTAAATATCCTGGCCGTCGATCATAACCTGTCCACTGACATGGGCATCGTCAACCATCTCCAGAAAGCGGTTGATCCCTTTCAGCAATGTGGTCTTCCCGCACCCTGAAGGTCCCATAATGACCGTGATCTGGCCGCGCGGAAATTCAAGGTTGATATTATCCAAGACCGTCCGCTCCCCATACCGGACACTCAAGTCTTTAATTTTTATATGAGTATCCATAATCTATCCGATACTTCCAGAATGAGAATGATTCGGTTAACGGATCACATTCCTGTTAAGCCGTCCAGCCAGCCAGCGTGATCCAAGACTGACAGCCAGGACAATAAAGGTAAGGATGAGTGCCGCAGCATAGGCGCGTTTCTGCACCTCCGGATAAGGCATACTCAATTGAAAATAGACAGCCAACGGCAACGAAGCCGCCGGTCGCAGGAGGGAGGTCGGTATGCGGTCGGTATATCCTGCAGTGAAGAGCACTGAGGCGGCATCTCCGATACCGCGCCCAAAAGCCAGCAGCACGGCTGTCACAATACCCGGCAGCATCTGGCGTGTTACCACCCGCAAGGCCACTTCGAGGCGCGTGGAACCGAGTGCCAGAGCAGCTTGCTCCAGTTCTTGGGGCATCATGCGGATGACCTCATCCATGGCACGCGTCATGATTGGCAACTCAAGCAGGGCCAGTGTAATGATTCCGCCCAGCAAAGAGGCACGCATCCCGATTGTCAGCATTAGAATAAAACCAAAGGCTCCGTAAACAATCGATGGAATCCCCCATAAAACGTCCAGCGCCAGGCGGACATAACGGCTCCAAGCCAAGTCACCCAGATAGGTTTCCAGGTAAAGTGCAATGGGGAGACCAAAAATGAGCGCCAGCAATGTCCCGCCACCTGCCATGTAGAGAGATCCCAGGATTGCGTTCAAGATGCCCCCTGTTTTTCCCAGATAGTAACCACCATTAGGAGTCTGGGTAAGCATGGCCCAATTCAGTGCCGGTAGACCTTTGCTGACAATCGTCCATAGAATGAGTGTCAGGCTTCCCGCAACCAGAACAAAGGAGATCAACATGAGAATCTTGAAAATTGCTTCAGCGATATGACGTCTCGCCCAGCGTTTTTTCATACCCACCTCCTCCCCAGAACGTGTTGTAGTACCAATGCAGAGGCAATGTTGAACATTAAAATGATGACCAATAGAATCAACGCAGCAGTCATAAGAGCCGAATCATACAGCGGGACAGACATCATTTCCCCATAGTTGTTGGCGATCAAGGCCGGCAATGGATAGGCCGCATCCAGGATTGAATGCGGAACTTGGATGACATTTCCGACCACCATCATGACTGCCATGGTTTCACCCAGTGCTCGCGACGCCCCAAGTACGATCCC
>JBEKVG010000153.1:0-6505 GCA_049514195.1 Anaerolineales bacterium
GTTTTTGTGTGTTATCCACATTTGCGCTATATCTGCACCTATGAAATAACGGAAACGGTAATGCCATCAACACCTAAATTCTATAAGTGGAGCGATTTCAATCAAATCAGGGCGGAACAAATGAGCTCCTTTCTCAACGAGCCAAATGTTTATAAGGCCAAGGAGTTGTATCATACCCCACCCGAGCAATTGATTATTAGTTCACAAAGGAATGTGCCCTACGTGATCATTACCGATGATTACTTCTGGGACAAGACGGAAATCCCCACCGGAACGGGTACCCGGGCGCCGAACATCCAGCAAGGACGGGGATTGGCTTTGCCTTTGGACTCGCATGGCAAATCCAAAGACAAATCAGCTTTGCCTTTGGAATCGCTTGGCAAAAACGTTACTTTGCCTTTGGAATCGGATGGCAAGAGCACTACTTTTCATTTTGAAAGACTCGCCCAATGGAAGAGCTCGCGGGGTATGCGAACCCAGGTGGTGACCATATCCGATATCGTTAGAAAAAAATGGGGGGATTTTACAGAAAACGATTTCGCCCGGGATTTGCAGGAAGTTATCCACAATTTTATCAAGTATATCCATATCGCGTGGAGCACCGATTATGTGTTGCTGGGTGGCAGCCGCAACATTGTCCCCATGCGCGAACTTACCGGCTATATAACATGTCAAGGGAATTATCCCGCCTGGGACTTTTCCCACAATTACCCAACGCCGGAAAATGGCGCGCTAGATCAACCGCCGCCCCGTTGCGTCTACCTAGATGCCACTAATAAAACGGCCCGGCTCTGCCATGATACCAGCCTCCCCTTGGATCACAACAACAACTTGCCTAATTCCCAAATGAGCTTATGCACGACCCCCGGTGACATCATTCCATTCAAGACAACCAAACCTGGCGACGGCACGCTCGGTTGGTATTTCGCCGAAGAGGATTATTCTCCGCTCTTTGATACGCAAGGAAACCTGGCTACCGACCCCGTTCTGTATGACATGCCCAATCGGTGGCCTAATAAATATCCTGGTACTCCCACAGTGAAAGTTTGCAATATTATCGTGGAAGACCCGCCGCCCAGCATCGACCATCATTATTACTGGGTGCCCCCGTCGCCGTCGGAGCGTCTCTTGCCGTCCGACCTGTATTACTCCGTTACCCTCACTCATCCCGCATTGCATGATTTCGATTGGAATGGGAACGGCCTGTATGGGCAATATTTTTGGAATGGAAAAACAGAAGAATCTCTAGATAATACGAATAATTTTACACCCACCACTCGTCCGCAAGTTTGGGTCGGACGAGCACCGATAGCGACGATCGAAGATGCCCAAACCTTCGTGGACAAAGTGCTCACCTATGAGACACTGCAGGCCCCGGACGGCACGCCGGTCGACCGGGACTACCTGCGCCGGGTTGTCTATGGCGCGGATTTGTTGAACGAACACTTTCCGCCCTCACAAATACCGGACCCGACCAAAGGTTACCCAAATCCGCCAGACCAAGGCAATTTCAATTTTCAGCCGGGAAAATTAATGATCCATTTACAGGATGATTTGTTCGCTGATATAAATGGGCAAGACCCGATATGGTCAAATCCAAATGTTGTGCTGCGCTTTTATTCGATATGGCCTGAGGTTTCAACGGATATTGAGATTCCATCTAATTATTCCTTGACTGGAAAGACCGATCTGCATTACCAAACTGGCTGGTATTTTGTTAACATTGAGGATAATCAATTAATCCAATCCTTCTCCCCGACACCCATTGTGGTATTCTTCGGAGAGAACCTGATGATTCAACCCCAACAGATCTTCTGGTTTCCCAATCAACGGGTGGAACTAAGGCCAGACGATGGAAACGATTCCACCCGGTTGAAAGAGGATATCCGCGACTCCATCGAGACCAATTTCCCGGGCTTCACGGAAGAAAGAAGATACTATGCGGATTATTTCGGACTGCTCCAAACCAGAGTACCGATCGAACGGTTGAACGTCAATTCCATTCGCTCAGCCCTGGATTCCGGATGCCATTTCGTAAGCCTCTCAGGTCATGGGGGGTCCCAGGGTTGCTGTAATGTCTGGTGGGCAACATTTAATTCTGAGACTCTTCATCCTGGTCCTTATTCCAAGGGGTATTGGATATGTCCGGACTTTAAAAATGACAAACGTTACTACATCGTCTTCGCCAACTCCTGCTATACCGCCGAGCCAGACAACCCCCATAATATTTCACTAGGAGAGAGGATGGTACTGGATCCGAAAGGCGGCGCCTTGGCCTACGTGGGAAATGTCCGGACGGGCGTTGCAGAATGCAGGTTCCAAGAGAGGACATTTTGGTGGAATTTGAAGAGGAATGGACGAATAGGGCCGGCGGCGGGGATACCGCCACCCGACTTAAGTGGCTTTTGGGTAAGATATGAGCTGATGCTATATGGCGATCCGGAAATGCCGGTCTGGACCGATATCCCTGGGGACTATCAAGTGCTTTCCACAGTAGAGGTTCCTACCGATGAGGTCATACATGCTCAGGCTTTTCCCGGTGAAGTCATCAAAATCGCCGTTTTCTCCAACAGCCAGCCAGTGCAAAAGCAACAGGTTACTTTTATGGGAGGCTGGAGCGGATCCGAAAATGATCCCCTAATCCTCAAAACCCTTGAAACTGACGATGCTGGATTGGTGCACTTTGCGGTACCGGTGGATGCGGTGGCAGGGGATCTGTTGACCATGACGATCACTCCTCCGTTCGCGATGAACGGTCACGCTAACTTCAAACCATTCGTAATGAGTATTTTGATAATCCGCCCGCATCCATCTTAACAAAATGTGAAACTTAATCTGTAACTTAACCAACAAAGCGGCCGCTTTGAGCACCAAAAGTGGTGGTAGAACGCTCGAAAATCTCAAAACCCATCACTTTATCGTATATTCATCCTAAACCTTAATTTTCAATCCCAAATTCCCCCTTGACTTTATAGCTCAAGTGTTCTAAAATATCAATGGCACGGATAGGCCTCTCGCCTATCCGCGACCCTTTTAATAGGGGCCTGTCCGTGCTGTTCGAGGTGGCATCTGGCTGCCATCAGGTATATTGGCGAAACGATTTGTTGATACCATAAAAACAAAAACTATGCCCGCCTCTCATTTCCCTCCCTGCGACGATATCATCATCCTCAAGGAGAAGGTCGCTTCCCTCGAGGACTGGCGCACACGCACCGAAGCGGATCTCAAGGACATCCGGGACATTATTAGCCAGGTCAAACTGCTCATGACATTATCGATCGGCGGAGGTGGGTTGAGCGTTATCACTTTGATTGTCACATTGATCGAATTGGCGAAGGGAATTAAATGACATGCCTGCTCCCAAGGGCAACACCAATGCCCTCAAGCATGGCTTATACGCCAAGCATTACACACCCGAGCAGCGCAAAGAGCTCAAGTATATGTCGTACGAGGATTTACGCCATGAGATCAATGTCACACGTGTTGCCGCCTCTCGCATCTTTGAGCTCCAGGTTCAGATCCTTAATCGTAATCCAGTCGATACCGATGAGCTAGCCAAGAATGTCAATGCCCTTTGCAATGCCGTCGATAAGATCAGCTCATGCGCCGTCCGGTATTCAATTCTCGTCGGCGATAATGCCACGATCAATGATAGTTTTGCAGAGGCCTTGTCACAGTTGCCTGCATACGATCCAGATGATGACACAGATCCGCGCTAATGGGCTTACCGAATATATCAAATGGTTAATTCGCCGACCGCAGATGTACAGCCTGCAGGCCAGTAATATTCAATTACGACCGTATCAGGCTGCAGCCGTGGAAGCAGTGATCAGTAGCGTTTATCACACGCGCGGTTACCATTTTGTCTGGATTTTTCCACGTCAAAGCGGTAAAGATGAAAGTCTGGCAGTCCTTGTGTCTTATCTTCTTGCCTATTATTCAGATAAGACCGGCGAATTGGTTTTTTTCAATCCTACATTCAAACCGCAGACTGAAACCAGTATGCGCCGCTTGGAGACCAGACTAAAGGCCAATGTATTTACGCGTGGTTTATGGAAGCGCAAGAGCGGATATATCTATCAGGTGGGTGATGCATTTTGCACGTATATGAGTGCAGATGAATCTTCTCATATCGTTGGTGCAACTGCAAGTGTGTTACTGATGATCAACGAGGCCCAGGATATCAGCCCATTCAAGTATGACAAAGACATTGATCCCATGGTGGCCAGCACGAATGCAACCAAGCTATTTAGTGGCACCAGGTGGACAAGCGATACACTTTTGGAACGTGAATATCAGCGCGCCATGGAAGAAGAGAAAGCGGACGGCATCCAGCGCGTGTTCTTTTTTACTGCCGATGATGTTCGTCAGTATGTTCCCGCTTATGGCCAGCATGTGGATGGAGCAATCGCCCGCCTCGGCCGCCAACATCCTCTTGTCAAGACTCAATATTTCTGCGAGACCATCGACGCCCAGGCCGGCATGTTCCCGCCCGGACGCCAGGTGCTCATGCAGGGCAGCCATTCCAATCTTCAGTTTCCTGTCCCCGGTCGCACTTATGTCTTCCTAATTGACGTCGCCGGCCAGGACGAGAGCAGATCCACCGGTGAAGAGATATTGCAGAACCCAGGCAGAGATGCTACCGCCCTAAAAATCGTAGAAATAGACCAGGCCACTGTGTCTACACTCGGAAAGCCAACCTACAAGGTTGTCTTTCGTCAGTTGTGGACCGGGGAGAAGCATGTCGTCCTCTTCGGGAAGCTGCGGGCGCTGGCAGCCAGTTGGAAGCCGCTGAGATTGGTCATCGACGCCACCGGCGTGGGTGAAGGTCTCTGGTCGCTTCTCGATAATGCCCTCGGAGCAGATGTCGTTATTCCAATAAAATTCACGCCCCAGATAAAGAGCAATTTAGGCTATGGCTTCATCGGCATCGTTGATAGCGGACGCTATCAGGAGTATCACCCATTCGATGATACTTTCCGCTTGCAATTGGAGAAGTGCAGATCGGAGATCGTCCCAGGCCCAGCTAAACTAATGCGTTGGGGTGTCCCGGATGGCACCAGAGATAGTGTTAGTGGCGAACTGGTCCATGATGATGACCTCATGACTGGTGCATTATGCACGATTCTCGACACACTGGAATGGTACACCCGCCTACCCACCGTAATTATTCCTGGTAAAGATCCACTCCCAGAAATGGATAGGAATTTTTAATGCCATCAATAATTGAATTCTTCGCCAGCCTTTTTCGCCCTACCAGC
Organism: Anaerolineales bacterium; assembly: GCA_049514195.1. Classification (GTDB taxonomy): domain Bacteria; phylum Chloroflexota; class Anaerolineae; order Anaerolineales; family Villigracilaceae; genus UBA877. The sequence continues at coordinate 5,262 of JBEKVG010000153.1, forward strand.
TCCAATGTTGCAAGCACAGGAGAGCGAATCGATCCTGAGCGAAAGTCAAAGGATCGCGAAGTCGAAGGTCAACTATCCACCACTAGCTTGCCTGCACTTGGGCTGCAAGCACAAGTGCATGAGACCGACAATACTTTCTATCCCGGTTCGAATATGTCCAGCCTGTATCGGGATCGGTACGATTACGACCGTCAGACCATCCTCGCCGAATGCTTGCGTGCATGGAGAGTAAATCCAGTCGCCCGCCGTGTCGTGAAATTGATCAGTATGTTTGTTGTTGGTGAAGGTATCAATGTCGAGAGCGATCATAAAGCTACTAATGATTATCTTCAAACATGGTGGGAGCATCCCTTGAATAAGCTAAGTCGTAAGGTTATCAGTTTCATGGACGAAGCTACTAGAAGCGGCAACCTGTTTTTCCTGTGTACAGCCGACCAGAATAACGGGATGCTGTATGTCCGTGGGGTCCCGGCCGACCAGGTGGAGGAGATCGTAACGGCAGGTAATGATATAGACCAGGAACTCGCTTACAAGCCCGTCGATCAAACCGCAAATCCATGGCCAGCCTATGACCGTACAAATAATCAGTCGTTCTTTATGCTGCATTATGCATTCAACCAGCCCGTAGGGGTGGCATGGGGTGAACCAGATCTCGCCCCCATGTTGCCGTGGTTTGGACGTTATGCTTCATGGCTCGAAGATCGTGCCAGACTGAATCGTTTTCGCCAGGCTTATGTTTTCGTTGTGAGCGGTAAGTTTACTGATCATGCAGCCAGGGATGCCCGTCAGCTCGAGCTCAATTCTAATCCTCCACCTCCCGGATCAATTTTAGTCACTGACGAGAGTGAGAGTTGGAGCGTGCTTTCTCCTGAGCTATCTTCATCCGAAGCCGGCGAAGATGGACTCGCCTTGAAAAAGATGATCGCGATTGGCGCCGGCGTCCCAATTCATTATCTCGCCGAGCCTGAGAGTGCCACCCGCACCACCGCCGAAGCAGCCGGCACGCCGACTTTCCGTGGCCTTGAACAAACCCAAGCCTTCTTCTTGAATATCCTAGCCGAAATAGCGCAGATCGCCGTGCAGCATCGCAAGCTTTATGACCGGCGGGTAAATCCAGATAGCCAGATCGAAGCAGTCGGACCCGATATCACCGAGCGGGATAACAGCTCGCTCGCCCTAGCAGTCTCCAGAGTGTATCCGGCCTTCTCCGAGTTGTTCGACCGGGAAGGCATTGATGAAAAAGA
>JBEKVG010000154.1:0-6458 GCA_049514195.1 Anaerolineales bacterium
AATTCCGGCGAGAACGTTTGGCTTTGGATTGTTAAGATCCTGACCGGTCCTCTGCTGGTCATTCTTCTTTTTATCCACCTCATTGTCAATCACTACATCGCCCAGAACGGTCTTTTGACCTCTACGGATGTGGTTGCTTATTACCGCAATCCGATCATCCCGATTATGGAGATTTGTTTCCTGGCAGTAGTTGTCACTCATTCACTTCTTGGCTTGCGTGGCATAATCCTTGATTTGAAGCCCTCGCGGGTGATCTTGCAGATTGTTAACTGGGCATGTGTTATTTTGGGAATAGCTTCGGTTTCATATGGTACGTGGTTGGTCCTGGTTATAGTGTCAAAAGGTTTGTAACCTGAAAACAGCTTCACCGTCGGTCCGACCATTGTTTCCTCTCCCGCACTTACATTAAGGGTTACAATTTTCACATAGACTTCTTGCTCTCCTTTGGCATTCACGGATCTAAGGAGTAACTTATCGCCATGAAGGAAGGATAATATCATGCGTTTACAGGGAAAGAAGATTGTCATACTCGTCGCCGAAGGTGTGGAAGATTTGGAATATTATGTGCCCTTGATGCGTTTACAGGAAGAGGGAGCGCAAGTCATGACCGCCGGACTCGACCTGAAATCTGTTCACGGTAAGAATGGATTAGTCATCACACCGGACGCTACCATAGAAGCTCTCAAAACCGAGGATTTGTTTGCCCTCGTTCTCCCCGGTGGCTGGGCACCCGATAAATTACGTCGCTACAAAAAAGTGACCGATCTCGTCCACCAAATGAACGAGATGAAAAAGCCAATTGGAATCATCTGCCACGCTGGATTGGTCGCCATATCAGCAGGCATCGTCAAAGGCCGCCATGTGACTGGGTCGCTTGGCATCAAAGATGACCTGATTAACGCTGGCGCTACCTGGGTAGATGAGCCTGCATTCCGTGAAGGGAACCTCATTTGGGGCCGGGTTGTAGCCGACATTCCTGCTTTCTGCCGCGAATTAGTGGCGGCGTTGGTGGACGAAACCACCAGAGATTGACATTTCCGGGCTTTCCAACCCCCAAGCTTGAGCCTTCCCTCAACTTGACTTAGGGTGTATTTTCGCACTCTTCGCCGCTAATTTCTTCGGTTTCGCCGCATACAAGTTGGCAGAGCAGTGCCGACAAGTTCCGGGTGGCTATCAGATTAGCAAAAGCCCCAAAGTGAAGGAGCAGGTCAAAGTCAGCGCACATTCTCCGGCTCGGATTGAATGGCTTGGGCCAGATGGTTTTGCAAAAAACTAATGTTAATGACATTGTGTGGTAAGATAATATGAACTTCCCTGAAAGGTCGATTTCTGATTCCAAATATTTTTTTCAAAAGGAGAAAAAAATGAAAAAGCTCATCAATAAACCCGAAGATGTTGTCAAAGAGGAACTGCAGGGTATTGCAATTGCCCATGCGGACATTGTAAAAGTTCACTATGAACCAAATTACATTGTCCGCGCAGATGCGCCTGTGAAGGGTAAGGTTGGCGTAATTTCAGGCGGCGGTTCCGGTCACGAACCTATGCACGGTGGTTTTGTTGGGCTGGGCATGCTTGATGCAGCCTGTCCTGGTGCGGTGTTTACCTCTCCAACACCTGATCAAATGGTCGAAGCCACCAAAGCTGTAAACGGGGGGGCCGGAGTTTTGCATATTGTCAAGAACTACACAGGCGATATTTTGAACTTCGAAATGGCGGCAGACCTGGCGCGCGCCGAAGGCATCGAAGTCGAAGCCGTTGTTATTAACGATGATGTTGCTGTCAAAGACAGCCTTTACACCGCTGGACGGCGCGGCGTGGGTTTGACCGTGCTGACCGAAAAAATCGTCGGCGCGGCTGCTGAGCAGCACTACACGCTCAAGGATGTTACTGCGCTATGCAAAAAAGTCAATGCACAAGGACGCAGCATGGGCATGGCGCTGACTTCCTGCACGGTTCCGCAGGCGGGGAAACCAACTTTCGATCTGCCGGACGATGAAATGGAAATTGGCATTGGCATTCACGGAGAACCTGGCCGGACCCGCATGAAACTCAAGCCCGCCTCCGAAATCACCGCGTTGCTGGCTAATCCGATCCTCGATGACCTTCCATTCAAAAAAGGCGATTCGGTGCTTGCTTTTGTCAACGGCATGGGTGGTACCCCTCTAATCGTATTGTACATTGTATATAATGAATTGACAAAGATTTGCGCGGACCGCGGCGTGAATATTGCCCGAAGCCTAATTGGCCCCTACATTACGTCTCTTGATATGGCTGGTTGCTCAATTACCCTGCTCAAAGTGGATGATGAAATGATCCAGCTTTGGGATGCGCCGGTGAAGACTCCTGGCATGCGCTGGGGAATTTAGTCAATACATTATAAACACAGGGGGGTGGGTCAGAGATGGCGATCCACCCCCCTTTGTAATAAAAAATAATCAGAAAAGGCAAAATGATATGACAATATCCCACGATCAATTCGTCGCATGGATAAAAACCTATGCAGATGTGATTAAGGAGAATAAAAACTTTCTTACGGAGCTTGATTCTGCAATTGGTGATGCCGATCACGGGATTAACATGGATCGTGGTTTTCAGGCTGTACTTGGAAAACTGCCTGCTTTTTCAAATCAGGACATTGGTTCCGTTGCCAAAAACGTTGGCATGGTCTTGATCTCCACTGTGGGTGGGGCCAGCGGCCCGCTTTATGGCACTTTTTTCCTACAGGTTGGAATGGAAACAACCGGGAAAATGGAACTAACTTTGAATGATTGGGCCAAAGCCCTTGAATCAGCGGTAAATGGGGTTATGCGTCGCGGCAAAGCCAACTTGGGCGACAAAACCATGCTGGATTGCTTGATCCCGGCCATGAATGTGCTTAAGGAATGCTCTGCCAAAGGAACCTCGCTAGCTGTTGCACTAAGTGAATCTGAAAAAGCCGCTGAACAAGGGATGATAGCCACGACTCCATTAGTAGCAAAAAAGGGCAGGGCAAGTTACCTAGGCGAACGTAGTGCTGGTACCCAAGATCCGGGAGCCACTTCTTCCTATTTATTACTTAAAGCTGCAAGCAGCACATGGAGCAATTCAGATTAGCTACTTCAACAATCACCATCTAACTTAAGGAAATTTGAGTGATTGGAATTGTGATTGTCTCGCACAGCAAAAAGCTTGCTGACGGAGTAGTGGAGCTTGCGCGCAATATGGGCGGCGAAGATATCCGAATTCAAGCCGCGGGTGGATTGAATTTACCTGAGCAGCCGCTGGGGACTGATCCAATGTTGATTCTGGACGCCATCGAAGGTGTCTATTCTGACGAAGGCGTCCTGGTATTGATGGATTTGGGGAGCGCTATTTTGAGTGCCGAAATGGCCGTTGAAATGCTGCCAGAAGAAAAAAGAAATAGAGTCATTCTGTGCGAAGCGCCAATTGTAGAAGGTGCCGTTGCCGCTTCAGTCCAGGCGCGCATTGGCAGCCCACTCCAACAGGTGGCCGCAGAAGCACGCGGAGCATTGGCAGCCAAGGCTGAACATCTTAACACGGATGTTCAAGAGTCGTACCCAGCTCAGCTATCAGAAAAAGATATTTCAGGGGAAGAAAAAAGAGAAATCCAGATAAAAGTCAAAAATTCCCTGGGCTTGCATGCCCGTCCGGCTGCCCGCTTTGTAAAAACCGCTGGCGGTTTTGCTAAAACAGACATAAAGGTAAAGAATCTCACCACCGGGCGAGGACCGGTGAGCGCCAAGAGCATTAATGCCATCGCGACATTGGGAGTCCTCCACGGACACGAGATTCTAGTCAGCGCATCAGGTTTCGATGCACAAGCAGCCCTGAATGCCATCAAAGACCTGGCAGATGACAATTTTGGCGACATAGAGCAGCCTGGTACAAAAAGTACTCAAACGTTGCCAGCAACCACGCAACCAGCAAAAGAGAAAGACAAAGCCTCCTTGCACGGCTTGCCGACATCTGGGGGGATTGCCATCGGGCCGGCACAAATCTTTCGCCCTATTTTGCCAATCATTCCTACGCACTTGATAACCCGGCCTTCGGATGAGTGGGAATCATTGAAGAAAAGTATCGAGAAGACTCGTTCTCAAATTAGCGCGGATTTGGAAATTGCGAAGAGTCAGACAGACGCACAAACAGCCGATATATTTGAAGCTCACTTGCTTTATCTGGACGATGAAGAACTTCTCTCGCCAACCCAAAAGGCTATTTTCGACCAAAAATTGAATGCCGCAGCGGCCTGGCACCAGGCCATTGAACGGGTGGCGGAACAATATCAAAAAACAGAAGATGCTTATCTCCAAACGCGAGCAAAAGACGTGGAAGACGTCGGTCGCCAGGTCTTGGTTAACTTGTTGAAGTTGGAAATCTCTGCACCGCAACTCAAAGAACCAAGCATCGTGATAGCTTCTGATCTGACCCCAGCTGAAACCGCCCGCCTGGATTCGTCCATGGTGCTGGGAATTTGTACCGCCTTGGGAGGAGTTACTTCACACGCGGCCATTCTTGCCCGTAGCATGGGCATCCCGGCCATTACCGGGCTTGGAAATAAGATTCTTGATCTCGATAACAGGACATTCTTGGTCATGGACGGAGACTCTGGCGATATATGGGTAAACCCTTTGAAAAAAGTGGTGGATGATTATACCCAACGGTCAAACGCTGCCCGCTCAGCCAAAGCTGAAGCCCAGTCAGAGAGTCAGCCACCGGCAATTACCCGCGATGGGCACCGCGTGGAAGTCGTGGCAAATATTGGTTCTGCTACTGATGCCCAAGCAGCAGTCATTTCAGGGGCTGAAGGAGTTGGATTATTCCGCACCGAATTCCTGTTCTTGCAGCGCCAAACTGCACCCACCGAAGACGAGCAATATGAAGCCTACCATGCCGTGGCCAAGGCACTAGACGGTCGACCGCTGATTATCCGCACATTAGATGCCGGTGGAGATAAATCCTTGCCCTACTTGAACATGGAATCCGAGGCAAATCCCTTCCTGGGCTGGCGCGCAATTCGATTATGTCTGGCCCGGCCAGATTTGTTCAAAACCCAATTGCGCGCGATTATTCGTGTTGCCGCAGAATTCCCCGTTAAAATCATGTTCCCAATGGTTGCGACCCTTTCTGAATGGCGTGCAGCCAGGGCATTGTTGCAGGAAGCCATCGTCGAGGTGCGTAAAGACGGACATATCGCACCAGATAAAATCGAGACCGGAATTATGGTAGAGATTCCCGCTGCGGCCATTAAAGCTGGACAATTTGCACAGGAGGCGGATTTCTTTTCCATTGGTACAAACGACCTGACTCAATACACAATGGCGGCTGAACGAGGAAATCCACATGTCGCAACTCTATCAGATCCGTTTCACCCTGCGGTGCTGGAACTTATTCAGCGAGTGGTAAATGCTGCCCACGCAAATGGCAAATGGGTCGGCGTTTGTGGTGAAATGGCCGGAGACCCGCGTGCGGCAGCTTTGCTAGTAGGGCTTGGCGTCGATGAACTGAGCATGAGCGCGCCGAGTATCCCGAAGGTAAAACAAACTATCCGCAACCTTGAATATAAAAAAGTCAGCACTCAGGCTGTCATGATGCTGATGGAGGAATCGCCCGAGGCTGTTCGAGAGAAAATGCAATTATCCTGAAACCTGGCCATTTGCCTACCTTAAAAGTTCTAGGGTGAAAATGGCTGAATTCCACCATTCTCACCCTAGATTTTTTTTAAGAGTTCGGGCACAGGCTATATATTTTTGGGAGCAGTGGACCAGGTTCTCTGGCGTATTGGGCAGGTGACTTGATCCAATAAACAATTGATATTTATTTTTACGTCGAGGAAGTTCCCAACAACTTGAACACTTCTGACAAAGCGCTGGCAGCCGCGGCTGGCTTTAATCCGGTCTGATTGGCCAGTTGTTTGCTAAGACCAGAAGAATGGAGATAATCCTGGTTGGTATGTTGCTGCAGGACGCCGCTGATATCCTCGCCCTTAGCCAACTTGGTTCCATGATTCGATAGCATGTAATGAACGGCATAAGTAACGATCGTCATGGCAATCGAAGGCGAGATTCCCATCTTTTGTGCAATCTGGTCGACGACAGGTTGGATCAACGTGTTTACCATGGGGTTTTGCCCACTGCTGACCAGATTCATTATGGGATTGCTGGTAGTTTGGCTTCCAACCGCCGCTGTTGTTGCACCGGTTTGACCGCCCAGGAGCGAACCCAGCAGGCCAGAAAATTCGCCGCCACCTGATTGGGATTGATTGGCTACCTGACTTCCGGTTGCCTGTGTTGTTCCGCCGGTCTGACCTCCCAGGAGTGAACCTAACAGGCCAGACAATTCGCCAGCACCAGATTGTGATTGATTAGAAACCTGGTTTCCGGTTGTCGATGCTGCAGTACTGGCCTGTCCGCCCATAACCGCACCCAGCAAGCCAGACAATAAATCACCGCCGGACTGTG
>JBEKVG010000155.1:0-6407 GCA_049514195.1 Anaerolineales bacterium
TTCGATCAGGAGGAAAGGGAAGTTGAGCACTGGGAGAGAGGGGAGGGGTGAAGGGGGAAAAGGGGGAGAAGGGGGCAGGGGTAAAGGGCCGAAGGTCAGAGAGAGGAGGGTAGGGATTCAAAGGGTAAACGCAAGCGTGCAACGAGAACCGGCGGGATTTCGCTGAATTTTCCTCCCCAACTGAGCGGATTAACTTGTGGGTGGTCGGGCGGGAAGGCGCGCTCTTCGAAACCATCCAGGACAAAGCCGTTCTGAAAGCCGATGTTCAGATAGTATTGCAGAGGACGCTCAAAGTAGAGTTGCGGTCTGGGCTGGTTGCGCATGGCGGCGCCATGGGCCTGATGGGGAGTCATATACTGCGAGACCTTCAAGGAATAAACCGTCTTGATCTCCCCTTCCACATCCATTTCTTCGGCTACATGCACCGAAGAAGTATTGTTGAAAGCCGGATGCGTTAGAGAAAAGACAAATCGCCCACCCGGCTTGAGCAGTTTTGGGAGAACACGGAAAAGCGGTCGGATGTCGGCCATGTCAAAAAGCGCCATATTGCAGAGCGCGGAATCAAAGAGGCCAGGGGAACCCAGGGTGGCAAGGAGGGCAGACGCGTCGGTCGCGTCGAGGACGTAATAAGTAATAAGGGAGAAGGAAGAAGGGGTATGGGCTTTGGCGAGTTTAATGAGTTCCTCAGAAAAATCAAAGGCAACCACCTGGGCACCCAAGGCTGTCAGACGGCGGGCGGTTAGGCCATTGCCGGTGGCAATATCCAAAATGCGCTGACCAGGTTGCGGATCCAGCAAACGCAAGATGGCCGGCCACTGCAGGATGTTGACAAAGTCATTGCCTTCGCCCATTTTCTCGTCCCAGAAAGCTGCATTTTCATCCCAGGCCTGGCGGGTTTCTTCGTTGGCATGGAGAATATCATTAGATGTCATCAGGATTCTCCTTGTATGGATTCCAGTAATCGTAAAACTCAATAATTATGGAGAAGAAGGGGGAGTAAGGAATTCATAACAGACCACTGGCGCAGCCAGATCGCACCGACGGGCAGCTCCCCATCACAAGCCAGCAATCCCCAGTCTCCCGGCCGGCCCCAGCCCTGTACATAACAGGCAATATCAGGGTCACACAGGATTTCACGAGGAAACGGAGGCTGGCCGGGCGGGACATACAAGGCCAAGTAGAGCATTTCCCACAGGAAGGGTTCATCGGAGATATTGATGGGACGGAGACTTATTTTATTCATATGGAGATATGATAGCATAAAATTTTCCTGGGTTAGGTTATCTCACAGCAGGGTTTTCACAAAGTGTGAAAACCCTGATTTTTTCTCGCCCATCGTCCAGAAGAAAAGATTCTTGGGGTGTTTTCAGGCGGCGGAGCCGCCTGAAAACACCCCAAACCCAATCATTTTGAAGACTGTGTATCTCACAAACCATGCAGGTATAATGATTGAAAAAGGAATTTTATTTTGGACTTCTACTTTGTTGTAACCGCACCGGGCCTTGAACCATTTACCTCCCAGGAGTTGAGCGCCTTGGAGCTCGGGCCGGTTTCCGAGCCAGGAGGAATCACATTCAAAGGCGACCTGGCTGCCTTATACCGCGCCAATCTGCACCTGCGCACCGCCAGCCGGATTTTAGCAAGGGTGGGCAACTTCTTCTATGCCACAAGCTTCCCTGAACTCGAAAAACGTGCCTCCCGCCTGCCTTGGGAGCGTTTCCTGACCCCTGGACAACCCGTAAGCATGCGTGTCACCTGCCATAATTCAAAGTTATACCACTCGGAGGCTGTGAGGCGCAATATATTGGCTGGATTGGTAGAACGGCTGGGTCAGCCTTCCCCGCTCTTACCACCGAACACGCAAACCGACGACCATCCGCCGCAACTCATCGTCGTGCGATTGTCCGACGACCAATGCACCATCAGCGTGAACTCGTCCGGGGAACTGCTGCATAAGCGCGGCTACCGCCAGGCGGTGGCGAAAGCGCCGCTGCGAGAGACCCTGGCCGCGGCACTTTTGATGGCCTCCGGCTGGGACAAGTTCGGGCCTTTACTGGACCCCTTTTGCGGCTCCGGTACTATCCCGATCGAAGCCGCATTGCTGGCACTCGACATTCCTGCGGGACTCCAGCACCGCTTCGCTTTCATGGACTGGCCAAATTACGATGAACAACTCTGGCATTCCATCAAGGATCAAATTCGTCCACATACATCCAACTCTCAGCCTGCAATTCTCGGCTCTGACAGGGACGCCGGGGCTGTAAAAATGGCAATCGAAAACGCGGAACGCGCCGGGGTGGAGAAATCTATCGAATTCAAGTGCCAGGCTGTTTCATCCATCACCCCCCCACCGGGACCTGGTTGGGTGGTCACCAACCCACCCTATGGTTTGCGCATCGGGGAGGGCAAGGATTTGCGCAACCTGTACGCCCAGCTTGGCAATGTTCTCCGCCTGCATTGTCCTGACTGGCAGGTGGCTGTTTTGTGCAATGACCCGGTACTGCTTGGCCAGATGCACATGGAATTGGATACAAGTCTTGGGTTCGTTAATGGAGGGATTGGGGTTAGGGTGGCAAGAGGAAAAGTCGGATAAAGTAATACACTTTGAATCATTTCCGCATGCTGACATCAGAATTATGCGAACTGGCTGACATGCCGACCGGTTGATAGGTCGGTTCAGGCTTGGGGGCGGGATGAAATGGCACCGGCGCAGGCTGGATTGGTCGAGGCAGGCTTGATGTACGGGAGGGTTGCAGCGAGGGTCGCGAATGATAAGCGTTCCCCAAGGTCAACTGCCTGTTTTCCGCCAGACTGAACATACGGTCGCCTGCCATCGAAAATGTCCCGATGATGAGGACGCGGATCAACCAGACCATAATGGCAACGAAAATCGGTACAACCTTTGTCAAGATACTCTGGCCGACAACCAGCGTCGAGAGTTCCTGGTGACTGCGTATCGCCACTGCCACGCCCCACCAGGTCAGGACGGCGTTCATGGCCGCCGCCAGAAGCCAGGCACCAAACAGATACCAAACTTCGGCAGGTTCGTCTCGGCCCTGTTCGGGGGTAAGGAGCCGGGCAAGGCCGGCAAAGTCTATCCCACAGAACGCGATAGACAGGATGGTTGCCCAGCTAATGCCGAGGACACGCAGGTCCGCCCCGAGCATATCGGTCAGGGCGAAGTCAGTCGTCGAATAGTTGAATATTTCAAAGGCGAACAGCGCCAGCAGGAGGATCCCGCCAAAGAGTGCACCTCGCCGGAGCGCTATACGCTTGATAAGGGACAGAGAATTATTAGGAAAGGTATTCATTCAGGCCTCCGTTTCAAAAGGAAACATTGGCCTTATTATAGAACAATTGTTCTGTTTGTCAAGCCTTTTCCGTATTGAAATCCGGGTTGAGGCTGGTATAGAGCGCCAGGGTATTGCCGGTTGGGTCCCTGAAAAGGGCGAACCATCCGACTTTGGGAATTTCCGTCTTTGGAGTTATGATCTCTCCGCCCAGAGCCTTGATCCGCGATAAATCAGCTTCGATATCGGCGCTATCCACATAGATCAGCACATCCCCAGGCTTGACCGACTCGTTGAGGGGGCTGAAGCCGCCACCCGGACCCTCCAATGGTTCCCACATGGTGTAGTTCATTACTGAATCAGTCTCTATTTTCCAGCCAAACAGGTCCTGATAAAATTTCCCTGCCTTAGCCACATCGACAGCCGGGATTTCGATATGGACAATGTTTCTTTTAGTCATCGGGAACTCCTTTCTTTGTGTCGATTAACATAATTATAGATAATTTATCTGATTTGTCAAGATATGTCTTGAGTAAGAGGTAACAGAAGTGCATCAATATACATAGTGTATTTGCGCGTCGTTTCTAGTTTATCAAGCTAGAAGGTCTTTCGCTACCTTTTCCCCATTTTCAACCGGCGGATAAGCCCGCATAAAGGATTCAGTACCATTGAATATGCGCATGACGAAGCCAACCAGATTACCGCCCATTCGCCCCCCGCCCTGACTGGCATGACATGCTCCGGCTTTTTCTTTCTTATCCTGAACAGAACGGATGTTGATGCGGGCGTGGGTGGGGAAGTCCACTTCGGCAATCGCAGCTATATCGATGTCGCCATTGGTACCGAACTTGTGCGGATCACGGCCGAAGAGCGGCAAGAGCTTGACGGCGACCTTCATGAAACCATGTGGCATGATGTGAAAATACAGCCGCTCCGGAGCATACACCGGCAGACTTTGCGGAGCAAAATCAGGATTGGCAGCCTGCTCAAAGGCACGCTGCGTAGCCCGCTGAATGGCAATATGGTCCGGGTGACGGTAACCACCGATCGGGTCAAAGGTTAAAACGACCTGCGGTTTCAACTCACGGATATAGCAGACTACATGCGTGGCAACGTCGTCGAGGGGTTGGGCCGCCAGAGCTCGCGGATGCAGGTTGTCGGGACTACCAGGCATGCCCGAATCGCGATAACCAAGAAAGTGAACACCTTTCAACCCCAAGATGCCAGCGGCACAGCGCAATTCAGACTCTCTTAATTCTGCAATGGAATTAAAGCCCTTCAATATTTCAGGGGCAACTTCCCCCACTTCGCCGCGGGTGGCGCAGACCAGATGAACATCCACGCCACGCGCAGCATACAGGGCGAGCGTCCCACCCATACCGAAGGATTCATCGTCCGGGTGGGCCAAGACTGCTAAAAGGGTTTGTTTGGACATGGGGGCAATTGTAATCCTTATAGACGAAAAAACAGGGATTTGTCCCTGTTTTTTCAATCTTCTATGTAGGGAGTTTTTTACCAAACAACACGATAAAATAAAACATGTTAGACTCTGGCTGCAATTCATTTCACCACAAACAGGATTAGTTATGACTAAAATCGCAATCATCGGAGCAGGTTTCAGTGGCATGGCAGCAGCCTGGGACTTGCGGCGTGCCGGTCACGAGGTCACTATTTACGAAGCCGCCGATTACGTCGGCGGGCTAGCAAGCGGGTTCAAGGAACCCCGTTGGGACTGGTCGGTGGAGAAGTTTTACCACCACTGGTTTGCCAGCGACAAGTACATGCTCGGTCTGATCAAAGAACTGGGTTGGGAGGATAAAGTCCTCTTCCCGCGCCCGCTGACTGTGATGTACTACAAGGGGAAGTTTTATCCGTTCGATTCCATCGGCAAGGCATTGCTGTTTCCAGGGTTGGGTTTCGGTTTTAACAAAATTCGCTTCGGGCTGGTGGGACTGTACCTGCGCCTGACAAACGATTGGAAGCCGCTGGAGCACTCCACGGTGGATGCGTGGATGCGCAAGTGGGCCGGAAATAGAGTTTATGAGATGATGTGGGAGCCATTGGTGGTGGGCAAGTTCGGTGAGCGTTACTATAAACAGGTGACGATGGCCTGGATGTGGGCGCGTCTCAAAGCCCGCACCACCCGCCTGGGCACGTTCGAGGGAGGGTTCCAGAATTTCGCGGATATGTTCGCTGAGAAATTACGGAAGATGGGCGTGGAAATCCGGCTCCAGACGCCAGTCAGGTTAATCGAAAAAGTGACAGACTCTGGGGCAGTCAGCATTCACAGCGAACTGACCGAAGTGTGCGACCAGGTGCTAGTCACACTCTCACCTGAAGCGATGAGCCGGCTTGTTCCAGCTTTGCCCGAAGCATATCTGCACAGACTGCGTAATATGAAGTCGATGGGTGCGGTGGTAATTGCCCTGTCGCTCAAACACCAGCTCTCCGAAGAAGGCTATTACTGGTATAACCTGCCCAAGAGCGCTGGCTATCCATTCCTGGCGCTAGTGGAGCACACTAACTATGTCCCGCCGGAGCATTTTGGTGGAGATCACATTGTCTATATAGGTGACTACCTGGAACCGGAGCATGAGTTCTTCCGGCTCTCCCAAGAGGAATTGCTGGAACGGTTTTTACCGGCGTTAACCAAATTTAACCCCAAATTCGAACGGGAGTGGGTGAAGAAAGCCTGGCTGTTCCGCACAGCCTACGCTCAACCGGTGCCGTTGGTAGACCACTCGCAAAACATCCCGGACATCCAGACACCCATTGAAGGGATCTATTTCGCTTCCATGAGCCAGGTCTATCCATGGGACCGGGGGACGAACTTCGCCGTGGAGATTGGGAGGCGGGCGGCGAAGATGATGATGGGGAGCAAAAAGGAAGAAGGCCCTCGAACTTGACAGAGTTCCAGCTTGCTTATATAATCTCGCCTGCCTTCCTCGCTAGCTCAACGGCAGAGCGGGCGGCTGTTAACCGCTAGGTTCGAGGTTCAAATCCTCGGCGAGGAGCTATACATTCTAGTTCGAGGCCCCCATAAGGGGATGGTATCCAAATCCTCGGCGAGGAGCTAATTATTCTGGTTCGAGGCCCCCATAAGGGGATGGTATCCAA
>JBEKVG010000156.1:0-6373 GCA_049514195.1 Anaerolineales bacterium
TTTAAGGATGAACTCGCGGCATTGCGCTGTTAATTATAAAGAATGTTTTTTTAGGATCAGCGCCCAACTCGCGAATAAACTGATCTTATACTGCCGCGCAGTACACGTAACAGAATATAGGCGAATCGGACAAAATCCGAATAAGAATATTATAACACTATTTGTCAGAATATTTGCCATTCTTGGAAACCTCCTGACCTATCTGCTTGCACCACCTGTTCGAAGCAGCAAACCATATCAGCGCTGACGATGATAACATTGGCGGCCAAAGCCAAGACTCAATTGCCAATGCGATTCGGCCCAAGTCTCACCCCAGTTGGCGCGGCCATGTACCCGTCTGGAGCGCGGAGGCGGTGTTCTTATCCTGGAAGCGCCCATGCTGGATCTGGAAGCGCTGCGTTTCCTGGCTGCCGATTACGAGGTAGCCAATATGTCTTGCACGGCGGTGGAGCTGCGAAGGAGGTTGGAATACTACCGCCTACTTCCTTCTTCCCTATAACATAGATTGATCTTCCGTTGGTGAAATATCTATCGCAAAAACTGCAAAACGATCAGTGCTTCACCACCTGAATCTCGTGCGGGCCGCCTGGAAGTGTGAATTCAACCAGCTGGTTTGCTCCATCAGAAGTCATCGTGACAGGGATGGACACACTATCCGCTGTGACTTTTGGCTCCGCGCCCAAAAGGTCGAGGGGGAATCGCAGCCTGAGGTGAATTTCAGCCAGGGGTGAGGCATGGGTCCGGAAGACGAGGCTACCAGCCCGCTGGTCTGCCTGCATATCCGTGACCCAGGCGTTCGCCTCCACGGAAGTGCTGTCATCGAATGCGTACGAGCGCTCAGGGAAGGCGCGCAGTGCCTCCCGCACGGCGTACAGGCTTTCTAGAAATTTTCCTTCTTCCAGCAGGGTATGGGCCTCAGCCAGGGCGGGATTATTGGAACCGAGCATGGGAGCCGCCCACCCGATCATATATTCAGGATTGAGGGCAGCCATCATTTCATCAGGAGTGAGAAGCACACCGCCACGCCGCTCGAATTCTTCGGTGACCAGCCGCAAATCTTCGCTGAGGTTGGGAGCCGCTTGCATGAAAATAGGCGCAACAATGGGTAGTCCAGGACCACCTGCCCGAGTGAGGCTGATGGTATCTGCATACAGGTCGGCATTGGCATAACCGGGTGTTCCACCCATGAAATCCAGCCAGATTTGCACGTCATTGACGAACTCATCCAGGGTCACTGATATACTGAACTCCTGCCATTCTCCGATCTGAGTAAAATCAGACGGAGCGATCGTGCGATCAACTAAGTTCCGTCCGGCTCCGACCTGCTGCAGAAGCATGAGGTGAGCAAACGGCAGGCCGGACTGGTTCTCGGTAACCTTCAGGCGATAGGTGGCGGTGTAGGTCCCAGGCGCCAGGTTCATTCGCGGACCTGCAATGACCATGCAGCAATTGGATTGATCAGGGCGACTGAAACGCACGGCCTGGCTGCCACTGGCGGAGGGGTCGGAGATGGCTGTTCCATCAACAAAGGCGGCATCAGAGGAGGTTGGAAAATCAAGGAAAATGGATCCCGGCCCTCCACCGAACAGGTTTTGCAGGATTTCATTTCCAATGCCATAATTCAGGTAATAGGCTGCTCGGACAAGCGGCGCGGGGACGCCTGGATAGGAATAAATCGCCGATCCTCTCAAAATGGAAAATGCACCCAGGTAGCCAACAGGCTTCAGTTTCCGGTAATATTGCCCTCCCAGACGCTCAACAAACCGTCCTGCGCTCTCGTCAACACTTAAAGTGCGCAATCCGGTCAATTGCATGTACCGGGCTGTATAGTCCAAATATTTCTCGAGTTGGGAATCGCTCATAAGCGCAGGATACGTATAACCCGCGCCTGAAAATCCGCTAACGAAACTGGTTTTGCCTGCGGTTTTAACATAGTAATTCCACGCCAGCGGCGAGAGGTTCGCAAGCGTCGGGTTTATGGTAAAACCAAAAGTGTTTCCCCTGAGGTTTTCCCAACTGAAGGCCTCAGCGTTATCATAATAAAACCCTCTATCCATAATGTATTGGAGCGCGTCGCCGTCAGAACTCCACACAGTGACTAGCGGCTGATTGCCCAGCGCCGCAAAGAGCTGGTCATTGTCAATCTTTGGCTGATAGGGCTCCACAGTCACATCGATCGCGGAAAGCACGGTTAGGTTCCCTGTAGAGAGAGGCGCGTTTGAGTTGGAAATCACGGGAACCCATCCGCCATGTCGAGAAACCAACGCTACCGACCCCCCTTCGATACCATCGTAAAATGACAACAACTGTACGGGAGCAGGAGAATCATCGAGGAAACGCTCGAGCAGCGTGGACTCGGGTTCATCGACGGTTGAGAGCCACAGGGCTGGCAGGCGCAGGGCGATCAGATAGTCGCGCCAGGCCAGGCCGAGCGGGTCATAGATGGTTTGATTTTCATGAATCCAACCTGAGGCAGGTGGTCCCGGGCTGATCATGCCAATGGCACGTTTTTCCAGCCGTGCCCAAAGATGGTCGTACACCCATTGGTATATCTGATATCGCTTCTGCAGTAAAGTATTCCTATCATCAGATGGTTCCCTCCAACCCTGTTGGCTTGCCAGCACGCGCAGGTCTGTTGTGCAAGAATACCCAGGCAGGCTGGGCAGATTGAGAGGGTTGGAATCAGCCGGGCAGCTCGCCTCCAGTGCGGTCAGGATGGTGCGTATGACTGGAAGGTTCAGTTGATCCGGAGCGAGCATCAGGCGGTCTTCCAGGCCGGCCAGCATGGTTGCCAGGTTGATGGTATCGGGTACGTCAGGATCATAGATGACTGCGCCTTTAAAGCGCGGATAAAAGTGCTGCCACAGGAACTCCACCGCGCTTGTGCCTTCCTCATCCAGCGAAACTACATCAACATAATTGGCGAGAGGAGTTAACCAGAAATGTGCCGCATTGCCAAGTTTACCGGCATCCTGCCAGTCGAGATAGACAGCCGGGTCGCTGCGGTTGATGATGCCCTGCATGCTGACCAGGGTCAGGGCTGCCATCACATCCTCGGATTGGTTGACACGCCAATCTGGCTGGTTGGGATTTCCCCACCAATTTTCCAGCCCCGTCTCCACACGAATGGCATAGATTTGCTGCGGTTTGGGGAAGCGCGGAAAGTAGTATCCATCGTTCCATCGCGGTTCTGTGTTATGGGCTGGGTTGGGGATGATGGTTGGCGATGAAATGCTGGTCGGCAACGTGGTCGCAGGGGGCGCAGGCGTTACCGTCGGATGTACACAAGGACCAAGAAAAACAAGGAAAAGCAGGGCTGCAATCAAGGTGGGTTTCATAGTTTGCACTCCCTTCTGGGGATCATAGCCGTCTTCCTAGGTGTTCAACCACCGTTTGGCAGCTCAAGAGCATAAGACCATTGCTGCCTATTACTACGCAGTAACAGAAATCAAAAAGATATATAGGCAGGAGATGGTTACCTGATAATAGTATACAGGAAATCCATCTTCAGTTCAATAGCCATTGGCGCACATTCAATCACCCGCACAACCTGAAAAGAACCGGGAACCGCGTTCGCCTAACTGTTACGCTCCGGCCACAGGTTCGAGCCCTCAAAGCCGGTTTTCGCATCTGGGACTAGACGCCAGAGCCGCTGCCCAGTACCTCTGGGGCAGGTCGCGATTTTATCGTAACATGGATCTGGAAGAGCTGCGTGTCCTGGCTGCCGATTACGAAGCCGCCAATATGCCCTGCGCGGCGGGGGACCTGCGGAGGAGATTGGAATACTACCGAGCTACGTAAGAAAAAGTTCACACTATCAAGTATGGTGGGGCCACCGTGTAATGGAATTGTGTTTGAGCTTACTTACCGACCTTAAATATTCGCAATATGAGCACTACTGCTCCAGCCACTAAAAGAAGCCAAATAAATACAATAATAATCGCGGCTATCCAATTTGTAGGTTTGTCTACTCTCATTTCCAGTTGTGCTTTTTCCCTGCACTCAGCGAGAACATCAGGCGGAATCATTTTTATGACTCCTGCAATCCCTAATGGTACTAGGATCAGGTCATCTAGATAACCCAAGACAGGGATAAAGTCAGGAATAAGGTCTATAGGGCTTAAGGCATATGCCACAACGCAAGCAGCAAATACTTTAGCATACCAAGCCACCCTGGGATCTTTATATGCAAGATAGATCGCATAGGTTTCTGTTTTGAGTTCTTTTGCACGTTGACGCCAGCGTTGAAATGTTTGTTTGAACACAATTGATCTCTATAAATAGTTCTGGTGCGTAGTTTCTGTCTTGAATAATTATTGATATTCAGTGTATTTCCTAAAGTATAGTTAGTTTGAGGAATAAGGTCAATCGATTTGACATGGCACACACAACGCGTGCATAACCCAGGACACCGATTCGGGCGTTGCGGGAGCGGCAAGCGATTACGCCTCAGATTGGACGCCGGTAGGCGCTGCCCCGTACCGCTGGGGCAGGTCACGATTTTTGGCGGGATATTGATTAATCATACCCATAATATCTGAATAAATGCACAAAAAAAGCCGCCTCGGATGCTGCCCACTGCGTGCTTCGTGGTACTGTGTGAGTAATCGTTCACAGGCGGCTGCAGGTGCTTTATGAGATTTTTTTACTTTGCTAGTCCGATAACCTTGCGGGGTCCTTTCTCGCCCATGAGGGCGACCAGGCGAAGGTTTACAGCATTAGGTCCGGGCTTCAAGCTGGCGGGGTCGATGCCAAGAATAGGGAGCACTTCTGGCCATATGCGGACGCCGAATTTAGCGTACTGTCCGCCTTTGGCTTTGTAGGTTGGCTGCCCATTGTCGTCAATTCCGACCAGTAGAGTATTTGCTACAAAGTCGACCGTCTGACCGGCTGGGGCTGTGGTTGCTGCCTGCGGCTGGGCGGCTGCGGTGGCGAGTCCTTCGCGCATGGCGGCCAGTTCGGTTTCGATCGTGTCCAGACGTTCGGCTAGTGTCTGGAAGGCGGCGCGGAGTTCTGCAGCTGTGATTTTTTCGGGGGCTGGGGTTGGGGTTGTCATGGTGTTACCTTTCTGCCAGTCTATTATTAGCCGTCTGGCAGGCAATATGGTTTTATAAACCGGGGTCGGCATCCGTGAATGTGTCGAATTCCTGGTAATAGATGTTTGGGATTTCGATACCCGGGTAGGCATTCTCCATGGTTTGATAGAACGCGTCCTCGGACGTGAGACCATCCTCGAACCAATCACGGTAAGGCTGGTCTGGCAGGTCTTTGTAGCTGAAACCGGTTTCGGTCATGCATATATCATCAAGAGCAAGCAACCAGGCTTCGAAGCGGTCTTGAGGGGTGATAGATGTCATTTGAGCGTTTCCTTATCCAGGCACGTATGCCTGCGTCACAGTGCAGGCAAGCCTGCGGGCTGGTCCTCATCCGGCTGGCGGCTGAATACCTGGCTTCCGTGCATGTGGCGGATCTCGTCAAGCGTTCTCTTCTGGCGGTTGAAGGATGGCACCGCGGCAAAGTACCAGGCTTGTTTTTCGTGAGCGTAGCGAAAACCACCAATGGATTTAATCTCTTCGCAGTGGGCTTTTGTCTCGCCCGTTAGCCATACCCACAGCCCGCATAATTCAACGGTGATACCTGGGACATTAAGGGCGGCTTCGATCTTCACGCGAAGCACTTCGGCGACGTCCTCCATATTATGATAATCTGCGGCTGTCTTCTTACCTACCTTGTGGGCTTCGGCCTGGCGTTGGTATTCGCTGGTCTTGGCATGAGTGGCTAAAAAGGCGGCATATTGGGCGTTAATCTCTTGCATGGTGCGGAGGTCGCCGCCGCGGTCGGGGTGATACTGTAAGGCTAGACGGTGATATAAGGATTTGGCTTCTTCGGGTGTATGGCAATTCTGAAAATAGTTTGTGATCATGTTTTTATTCTCCTCAATTGAAACCGAGTCCGCGTTCTTTGAGTGATATGTAGCGAGTGCGTCCAATTACGATATGGTCGAGTATGTTGACGTCTATTAATTTACCGGCCGAAACCATGGCGCGGGTGACTGCGACGTCATCCGGCGAAGGCGTTGGGTCGCCGCTTGGGTGGTTGTGAAAAACTACAATCGCGGGGGCGTTTCGTGTAATGGCCGGGCGGATTACTTCGGAGATTCTTACCTGAGATGAATTTACGCTGCCTTTGTAAACCAGCACAGTGTCTAATACCCGGTTGCGAGTGTTCAAGAGCATCACGTAAAGATGTTCCTGCTCTAATAATCCGATATGCATCATCAAGGCGGCTGCGTCTGCGGGGGAATTTATGACGGGATCCTCGTCTGACGTCTTTGTGATCCTAAACGCGAGGGACAAGGCAGCAATAATCCGGA
>JBEKVG010000157.1:0-11551 GCA_049514195.1 Anaerolineales bacterium
CCCTAGAACTTTTCAAATAAATTCGGTGTCAATTTCATAATTACCTTCGGAAAAGGAGAAGATGATGTTGCGCAGAATTTTTTTCCTCGTTTCCATCGTAGGTGTGCTTGTTATAACAGCCGGTTGCAGATACAAGCAAGCTAAATTAACCTCTGCCGATAATGGCAAGACGGTGAGCGTCAAGGCGGGCGAAAAGATTATTGTAATATTGGATGGAAACCCATCCACTGGCTATACCTGGGAAGCCAAGGATTTAGATAGGGCTATGCTACAACAGGTAGGTGAAGCTACGTTCAAGAGTGGTAATCCGGGATTAGTTGGTGCAGGTGGAACCCTGACCTTGACTTTCAAGACCTTGAGAGCCGGCACAACTGCCTTGGAACTGATTTATCACCGCCCATGGGAGACGGATGTGAAGCCGTTGGGCACGTTTGTGGTCAATGTAACCGTCAAATGAGTCTTGGTTGTGTTAGATAATAAAGAGGTTCTGTCGAAAATGATAATTGGAAGGTTCGAACCTTTTTCGACACAATAGGGGTTATAGCTATAATACACTTATCCATCCCTCAATCAAACCAACGGCCTTTTATTTTGGTGTATAATATAGACAAGTCTGATAAAATTTGGCGAAACTCAATAGAATGAATCACCAGGTTCCTTTTTTTAGGAAACCGGCAGCGGGGGTAAAGTTAGTTAACTTTCGTCAACAATGGCCAGGTAGTTGTAATCCGCCGATCAGCTTGAACGTTTGACTAGAAACGCCTGTTCCGGTACAGAACTGAAAATGTCCGGGACAGAATCTATAATTAATTTACCTTTTTGGAGGTTTTGATGAAGATTCTTTTGATTTACCCGGAATTCCCAGACACGTTTTGGAGTTTCAAACATGCCCTGAAATTTATCCGCAAGAAGGCCTCCACCCAGCCTCTTGGTTTAATCACCGTAGCTGCCATGTTGCCCGCGGAATGGGAAAAGCGCCTGGTGGATTTGAACGTAAGTACTCTTAAGGATAAGGACTTAGCTTGGGCCGATTATGCTTTTGTCAGCGCCATGGTTGTTCAAAGAGAATCCACCCATCAAGTCATTGCCCGTTGCAAAGCTGTCGGTCTGAAAGTGGTCGCCGGTGGACCGCTCTTCACTGCAGAATATGAGCAGTTTCCAGATGTGGACCATTTTGTCTTAAATGAGGCCGAAATGACTCTCGCCCCGTTCTTGAGAGATCTTGAAATAGGTCAGGCACAACGCCTCTACACTTCCGATGAATTTCCCGACATCCGACAAACGCCTGTGCCATTATGGGAATTAGTGGATCGGAAGCGCTACGCAACTATGTCGATCCAGTATTCGCGTGGCTGCCCGTTTGATTGTGAGTTCTGCAATATCACAACTCTTTTTGGGCACCTGCCGCGTGTCAAAACATCCGCACAAATCCTGCGCGAATTGGACGGGTTGTACCAGCTTGGTTGGCGTGAATCCGTCTTTTTTGTAGACGATAATTTGATTGGCAATAAAAAACATCTACGGGAGGATCTGCTTCCAGCGCTGATAGAATGGCGCGAGGGCAAGAAAGGTATGCCATTTAATACCGAGATTTCCATTAATATTGCCGACGACGAAGCGTTGATGAACATGATGGTCCAGGCTGGTTTCGATACGGTCTTTATCGGCGTTGAGACGCCGGATGATGACAGCCTGGCCGAATGTAATAAAAAGCAAAACCTGAACCGGGACCTTGTGGCGGATGTGAAACGCATCCAGCACGCCGGTCTGCAGGTCCAGGGCGGTTTCATTATCGGATTCGATAACGATACCCCTTCCACTTTTCAGCGAATGATTGATTTCATTCAGAAAACCGGCATTGTAACTGCCATGGTTGGCCTGTTGCAGGCACCTGTCGGGACCCGGCTATATAAACGAATGGAACAGGATGGTCGGCTGGTCGGGTCATCCTCAGGAGACAACGTGGACGGTACGACAAATATCATTCCCAAGAAAATGAACATCGATGTGCTCCAAAAAGGCTACCGGGCGGTTGTTCAGACCTTGTATACTCCCAAGAATTACTATGCACGTGTCAGAACCTTCCTGAGAGAATACAAGGCGCCTAAAATCACTATACCGCTGAACGGGGAATATATTCGGGCCTTTTTCCGTTCTATTATACGTCTGGGGATTATGGGTAAAGAACGCGTCCAATATTGGAAGTTGATCTTCTGGACACTCTTCCGCCGCCCGGAACTCTTTGCGCTGGCGATCACATTTGCAATCTATGGTTACCATTTCCGCCAGGTTATGGACTTACACCTACTGCGATAGGGGAAAAGGGGGATTTCAAATGATCTGCCAATCTGGAGACGGCGTGCAAGCAGCCGTGGCTGGAAAATAGGTCTGCCGTAGTAAAATAGGATGATTTAACGAGAATTTTACTTGCTCAATGGAGATATGCATGTCTGAGAACTATGATGTCGTTATTATCGGCGCAGGACCTGCAGGCTACGTGGCCGCCATCCGGGCAGCCCAACTTGGACAAAAAACCGTCATCATCGACAAGCAATGGCTGGGTGGAGTGTGTCTGAATGTCGGCTGCATCCCTTCCAAGGCATTGCTTAAGAATGCAGAAGTTGCCCAAACCCTGCGGGAACGCGGCAAGGAGTTTGGCTTTTCGTTCGAGAACCTCAAGCTGGATTATTCAGTAGCGGTTAAACGCTCCCGCCAGGTCTCTGAACGGCTGACCAAGGGCGTTGGCTTTCTAATGAAGAAGAATAATATTGCCGTCTATATGGGCGCAGCTAAACTAACTGCAAAGGACACAATTACAATAACTGATAAGGATGGTAAAGTTACAGAAATAAGAACAGACAATATCATCCTAGCCACTGGAGCCAGCGCAACTGTCCCGCCAGCCTGGAAAATGGACGGGCAAAAGGTGGTCACCTACCTGGAGGCGATCCTGCAGGAGAAACTACCCAAGTCGGTTATTATCATAGGGGCGGGAGCCATTGGAATGGAATTCGCCACGGTCTGGAATAGTTATGGTGTGGATGTGACGGTGGTGGAAATGCTGCCGCACATACTTCCATTGGAGGACGAAGAGGCAGCCTTAGAAGTGACCAAGGCGTTCTCCAAGCGCGGCGTGAAGGTGCTGGCCGGACATAAAGTCGAGTCGGTCGAGAGGACCACGGCAGGAGTGACGGTAACAGTGTCAAATGAGGGGCAGATCAAAGTTCAGGAAGCTGAGCAAGCCCTAGTGGCAATCGGCTTCTACCCCAACTCGAAAGGGCTTGGTCTGGAAGAGGTCGGTGTAAAGATCTCGGAACGTGGCTTTGTCGAGATTAATGAGAGAATGGCCACCAACATCCCAGGTATCTGGGCAATTGGTGATGTGACAGGTAAACTTATGCTGGCACATGTCGGCGTAGCCCAAGGCATCGTGTGTGCCGAAAATATAGCAGGGACTGAGACTGTCACGCTCGATTACGAAATGATGCCGCGCGCCACCTATTGCCAGCCACAGGTGGCTTCGTTTGGAATGAGCGAGGCGCAGGCTCAGGAACGCGGCTACGCCGTCAAGGTAGGACGCTTTCCTTTTCAAGCCAATGGCAAGGCACTCGGGTTGGCTGACTACGCAGGCTGGGTCAAGCTGATCGTGGACGAAAAGTATGGTGAGTTGTTAGGTGCTAGCATGGTCGGGCCGGAAGTTACTGAACTGCTGCCTGAGTTAACCTTGGCGCATATGATGGAGCTAACCGCGGCCGAGATTGCCCGCAACGTACATGCCCACCCGACCCTTTCGGAGACATTGATGGAAGCGGCACACGTGGCGCAGGGAATGGGGATCCATATTTAGCAATTAGCGCTGAATTTGTTTGGCACATACAGAACAAATTGGATTGATACTCCCAATCTTAACTTTAATAAAAAAGAACCACGACAATAATTGATTTATCGGGATTCAGAGTGGTCAGAGTGAGCCAGAATCATCCGGTCGGCCGGCGATTTCCAAGCGTGCGGTTGAATATCTCTTCCTGTTCCTTGGTAGTCTCTGATTTTGCTTTCTTGACCTTGGTTTGTTTGTTAGCACGTGTCTCGGCCTTCTGGAATGCAATTTGGAAAGCAGTCAGTTCAGGTTTCTTCTTTTCCGCCTCTTCGACGTATTCTTCCTGCTTCTTGTTCTTCTTATTCTTCCTGGTGTGCTCTTTGCGGGGTTCCGGCTTATTCACTTCCACGATAACTTCCTCCGGTTTGGGCATAGCTGCTTTAATGCTCAAGCGGATTTGTTTCTTGCGCCGGTCCACATCCAGGATCTTTGCCTCGACTTCGTCGCCCACTTTCAAAACTTCGGATGGGTTCTTGACATAATCATGTGAAATCTCGCTGACATGGACTAGTCCAGGACGTTCGGCGCCTATATTTACAAAGGCGCCGTAAGTCTCCAACCGTTCCACCTTACCCTTGACGAGCATATTGGGTTTCATTTCGCGCCATTCGAGCATCAGAGGCTCGACCATGGTCAGTTCGATGCGGTCATCGTGAGCGCGCCGGACCCATATGTCGATTATTTGACCCACCTGGATTACATCTTCGACCCGGTTCACTGAGTCTTTTTGCAATTGTGAAATGTGAATGACACCGGGTACTTTTTGGCCGATGTCCACGATAGCCCCCGCAATGGTGGTTTTTATGACTTTGCCTTTCAGATGTGCTTTCGGTTGCAGCGCACTCTCCGGCGCCGCGTTGGTTGTTTCCATAGCAATACTCCCGTAATTTCTTGATTTGAGCCGAGGGCGGATTATACCTTTGATGGCGAATTGCGTCAACCGAAGCGAAGTTGTCTGACATTAAACAGGGCTCAGCATTGGCTGAACCCTATTAGTTATCAAGAAGTCTATTTACGTCCTAAAATCCAACCATGAAGGCGAGGGCTACTGTTCCAGGCCCGGCATGGGTGCCAATGACTGGACTGAGTGGGCTATGAAGGGATTCAACTGGACTGAACCTCATTCTGGCTGTCTCAAGAAGTGAAAGGGCTTCGGCTTCGGCGTTGGCATGAACAGTGGCCAACCGGACCGGGGTACGGCCAGCGATTTTCTCTTCAACAAGGTCGAGCATCCGGCCAAGGGCTTTTCGCTTAGTACGGATTTTTTCCACCGCCTCAATTCGTCCATCTTGCAGTTCCAAAAGTGGCTTAACATTCAAAATGGTTCCCAGCATGGCCTGCGCTCCTCCGATACGTCCACCACGACGGAGGTACTCCAGCGTTTCCACAACGAACATCACACCAGTTTGGTCACGGGCTTTTTGAGCTAGTTTTTGACACTCAACTAGGTTCTCCCCGGATTCGGCAGCGCGTGCGGCGGTCAACACTGGCCAGCCCAATGCCATCGTGGTGGCGAGCGAGTCGAGGATGGCGAGCCGGTCTTTGCCTTTTTCCAGGAGGTCGCGCGCTTGCATGGCGGATTCCACCGTGCCAGAAAGCTTGGATGAGATGAATATACCCAGCACGTCGAACCCTTCTCCGAGCAGCCTCTCAAAGGCATTTTTTATGGCAAGTATGGTTGGCTGGGAGGTTGTTGGAATTACCCTGGAATTTGCCATGCGACGGTAAAATTCTTCCGGCAGCATATCCACGCCATCTTCAAAGGATTCTTCGCCCCACATGAGGGTCAGTGGTACAACAGTGATATTCAATTGCGTTCGCAGCCCGCCGGGGATGTAGGCAGTGCTATCGGTAACGATTGCAACTTTAGACATAACCTCTCCTGTCATACATGATGGTAGTATTTTACTTAGAATGTTCCTCCATCGCAATGGCGTATCTTGTGTCAGTTTCCTGTCAGTTTCCTGTCAGTTTCCTTGACCAGCCGCTCGTTCTAGGCTAAAATCTGTCCGCCTTCGGGCAATTGTTGTTATTTAATGAAGAAACACTATGTTTGAAACTCTTACCGGACGGCTAAATCAGGTTTTTGATGGACTGCGACGGCGCGGAAAACTTTCCGCTGCAGATGTGGATGCTGCCATGCGGGAGGTACGTCTGGCCCTTCTCGAGGCGGATGTGCACTACAGTGTGGTCAAAGAATTTATCGGACGAGTGCGTGAGCGGGCCATCGGTGCAGAAGTTTCGAAGGCTCTCAACCCGGGCCAACAGATCATTAAAATTGTCAATGAGGAATTAATCGGCACTTTGGGTCAGCCGGTTCCGCTTAACCTTTCCGGAGAAAAACCACGCTTGCTGATGCTGGTTGGCTTGCAGGGCTCCGGAAAGACAACCGTAGCCGGAAAACTGGCAAACTTCCTACGTGGGCAAGGGGAACGCGTGATGCTCGTGGCCGCAGACCCTTACCGTCCGGCGGCGGCGGAGCAGTTTTTTGAGGCGGGGGTCAAACCGCCCGAATTGGTGAAACATGCCTTCGAAAAAGCCCGAAAGGGTGGCTTCTCTGTTGTCATTGTAGATACCGCCGGCCGGTCCCAACTTGATGAAATGTTGATGAGGGAGCTGCAGGCCATCGTCCGGACTGTTGCTCCCACTGAGATGCTGCTTGTGGTGGATGCAATGATCGGGCAGGAGGCCCTGCATGTTGCCGAAGGTTTCCGGCAGTCCATCCCATTAACCGGTTTTATTATGACCAAGATGGACGGGGACAGCCGTGGGGGCGCGGCTATCTCCATTCGCTCGGTGACGGGTATCCCGATTAAATTCATCGGTACCGGTGAAAAACTGGATGCGTTGGAAGCATTCCAACCGGAACGGTTAGCCTCCCGCATCTTAGGAATGGGCGATGTAATCGGACTGATCGAAAAAGCTGAGGCTGTCTTCGACGAAAAACAAGCCCAGAAACAAGCGGAACGGCTTTCCAAAGGCGAATTTACGCTCGAGGACCTGGCCGAGATGATGCACTCCTCAAAAAAAATGGGCCCAATTAGTCAGATGGTGGACATGCTCCCTGGTGATATTGGAAAAGCAGCACGTAATGTTTCGCCAGAGGATATGGAACGCCAATTTAAGCGGACGGAAGCCATCATCAATTCAATGACACCTGGCGAGCGACGGGCACCGGATGTGCTGAATGCTAGTCGCCGGAGACGCATCGCTGCGGGGTCAGGCAACGAAGTTCAGGATGTGAACAGGCTGATTAAACAATTTCGTGAGATGCAGCGCCTCATGAAAACCATCCAAAAGACTGGCGGGCGAAGACTGTCAAGCTTGTTCGGTTAGTGTTAAAATGGAAGAGAGGCAGCGAAAGTTGCCCTTCATCTTTAGAAGGTTCTCAGCACGGCGCAATGCACTCCTTTCTGCATCTCTCTGCGCCTTTCGCTGATACCAAAAAATTGAATAATACCTAAAAGGAGAAATATACTGATGGTTCGCATTCGTCTTCGTCGTACTGGCTCGAGAGGCCAGCCATCCTATCGCATTGTCGTAGCGGACAAGGAAAGCCCGCGCGATGGTCGATTTCTGGAAATTGTGGGTTTCTATAATCCACGCACTGAACCGGGAACCCTGGAAGTCAAGGAAGACCGTGTTTATGAGTGGATGAATAAAGGTGCTTTACCGACCGAGTCAGTGGCGCAATTGTTCAAGACATCTGGCGTTTCTGAGCGCTATGAACGTCTTAAAAAGGGTGAGTCGGCTGAGGTACTGCTTGCAGAGGCCGAGCAGGCCAAGGCAAGCCGCGTCACCAGCAATAAAACCAGCAAGTAATCAGAAGGAAAAGCAGCAGTTGTTCCAAAGACTGAAGGTGCTGTAAAATCGAGATGCTATGAAACCTCTCACAGAATATATTGTCAAATCCCTGGTGGACCACCCTGAAGAAGTTGTGATAGACGAAGCTCGCCACGGAAACCGGGTAACGCTGGAGCTGAGGGTCGCCAAAGATGATATGGGCCGCGTTATTGGCAGGGGTGGACGTGTGGCAAATGCCATTCGAACGCTATTGCGGGTAGCTGCAGAGCGCGATGGCTGCCAGGCCACCCTTGATGTGGTAGAGCCATAGCCCTGCAATATGGCTAGGTATGCTGAGAAACCGGCAGGCTCGCCAGCCGCTGGCGAGCCTGCTTTCTTGGCAGTTGGAAAGGTGCGCCGTCCGCATGGCGTGGCCGGCGATGTATTGGTGGAGATCTATACCGACTTTCCGGAACGCCTAAGGCCGATGACGATGGTCTACGCGGGTGAGAATCACTACCCGTTGACTATTTGCCGTCAGCGCTTCCACAATGATGGCCTGTTGCTGGCTTTTGATGGTTTTATCACACCGGAGGAGGTAGGTCGTTTTCGGAACCAGATACTCTATGTTGCAACAGCGGCTGCCTTGGAATTGCCGGAAGGAGAGTATTATTTTCATGAACTGCTTGGCATCTCTGTAACTGATGATACTGGTAAAGCTCTTGGAGAAGTGACTGAGATTATGCAGACCGGAGCAAATGACGTCTACGTGGTAACGAATGGCGTCGGTCGTGAGATTCTGCTCCCGGTCATTGCCGGCGTCATTCTGAGCGTGGACATGGTTTCAAGATCTATGAAGGTACACCTTCTTCCGGGTTTGGTAGATGACGGTGATCTCCAATCATGATGATTGCATGGCTTTATCCAAATGGATAAACGTTATTGGGTTGGGTTTAACCTAGTCAAGGGTATCGGGGCGGTACGTCTTCAGGCCTTGCGGAATCATTTCGGGGATCTGAACATTGCCTGGCAGGCTCCGTTGGAGGCGTTGCAGGCCGCCGGTCTCAGTCCGAAACTGGCTGAACGGGTAGCACAAATTCGTACGAGTGTGGACCTGGAAAAGTACATGGCCAAGGTAGAGGCACAGGGAATCCATATCCTTACATGGGAGGATGAATTCTACCCGAAGCGTTTACGAGATATTGATCAACCACCACCAGTCTTGTATGAGCGCGGATCGCTGACAACTGAAGATGAGTGGGCGGTCGCTGTCGTCGGGACACGCCGTGTCACTGCGTATGGCCGCCAGGTGACGGAAGAACTGGCAACCTTCCTTGCCAACAATGGCGTGACGATTGTATCCGGTCTGGCACGCGGGGTGGATGCAATCGCCCACCAGTCTGCTCTCAAAGCGGGGGGGCGGACAATTGCCGTACTTGGCTGCGGAGCGGATCGGATTTACCCACCTGAGCATACGCAATTGGCTGAGAAAATAATAGCCAATGGGGCGCTTTTAAGCGATTATCCTCCGGGAACACCGCCTGATGCAGCGAATTTCCCACCGCGCAACCGCATTATCTCCGGACTTTCGATGGCGACCGTGGTTGTCGAAGCTGGTGAGGCCAGTGGAGCGCTCATCACGGCACAATTCGCGGTCGACCAGGGACGTGAAGTTTTTTCCGTCCCAGGGAATATCCTGGCGCCCCAGAGCAAGGGCACCAATCGACTTATTGCTCAGGGTGCGCACCCCTTGCTGTCTGCCCAGGATTTGATGGATGTTCTGAATCTGACCCGCGTTACAGAACAACGCGAAGTGCGGAAGATCCTTCCCGGCAACGAAATTGAAGCAAAACTCTTGAGCGTCTTAACACACGAACCGCTACCCATGGACGATATACGCAACCAGACAGGACTGCCCATTGAGCGTGTCTCGGCGACGCTGGTAATGATGGAATTGAAAGGGTTGGTGCGACAGGTCGGTGGAACGAATTATGTGGCAGTACGAGAGGAACAAAGCGAATACAAGGTTTAGAGATATGGAGCACACTTATGCAGTTATTATGGCCGGCGGCGGTGGAACTCGCCTTTGGCCGATCTCACGCAAAAAACATCCCAAACATGTTTTACCTTTATTGGGGACGCGCACGCTTTTCCAGAGCGCACTGGACCGCCTGGATGGATTTATCCCGGCAGAACGGATTCTAGTTGTAACAACTTCAAGCCAGGCTGAGGAATTAGAGAAGCAAGCCCCACAGCTTTCTCAGGCAAATTTTTTGATTGAGCCACAGCCGCGTGGTACAGCTTCTGTGATTGGACTGGCTGCGAGTGTCATAAAGAAGCATGATCCAAAGGCAGTAATGCTCATTTTGACCTCTGACCACTCCATACGCAATGATGACTTATTCCGCCTGGTGATGAGGGTGGCAGTACAGGTAGCTCGCAAAGATTACCTTGTCACGCTTGGCATTACTCCCACATTTCCGGAAACCGGCTATGGTTACATCAAGCGAGATGCGCCTCTTCCGGAGAAATTTGATTATCCTGTCTACCAGGTATTACAATTCATAGAAAAACCGGATGAAACCAAAGCGCGTGTCCTGCTAGCAAGTGGAGAAGCCTCATGGAATTCCGGCATGTTTATCTGGCGTGCTGACCGCATCCTGGACGAATTTGCACGCCAGATGCCAGAGTTGAAAGAGAGGCTTGACCGGATCGGGGCAGCCTGGGGCGAGTCAGAGCAGAACACAGTTCTCCAGATAGAGTGGCCACAGCTCAAAACGGAAACGATCGACTACGGCATCATGGAGCATGCTAACAATGTGGCTGTATTGCCTGCCGGTGGTCTGGAATGGAGTGATGTCGGTTCTTGGGATTCGATGTTCGACGTGCTTTTACCGGACGAACATGGAAATGTGGTTGTTAATAGCGAACACATGGCGTTGGATACGCGCGATTCATTGATTTATTCGACCACGAGGAAGTTGGTGGTCACAATTGGTGTGAATGATTTAATTGTGGTTGATTCCGACGATGCACTTTTGGTCTGTCGCCGAGATCAGGCTCAGCAGGTACGGCAGGTAATTGAAGACCTAAAGAAAACGCATCGAGAAGATTATCTCTAGGAGGTATTTCGTGGAAGCTTATTGTATGAAATGCAAGACCAAGCGGGAGATAGTAAACCCTGAAGCATTGTTTAATGCCGCTGGTGCACCTATCACACGCGGAAAATGTGGAGTGTGTGGAACGACCATGTATCGTATTGGCAAAACCCCGGCTCATGCGGGTATGATAAAACCGGAAAAAATCGACAGGCGCAGTGGTAAATTAGTCATTGTCGAGTCCCCAGCCAAAGCCAAAACGGTGGGACGTTTCCTTGGCAAGGGGTATACGGTCAGGGCGTCGGTCGGGCATGTGCGCGACCTGCTGCGCTCACAGCTATCGGTGGATGTGAATGATAACTTTAAGCCAAAGTACCGTGTCCCAAATGAAAAGAAAGCCGTTGTAAAAGAACTCAAACAACTGGCCAAGGAAGCCGCGGAAATTTATCTGGCCACTGACCCTGACCGAGAAGGCGAAGCCATATCTTGGCATTTGATGGAGGCCGCAGCGATCGAACAGAAATTGGCCCGCCGCGTGGTCTTCCATGAGATCACCGAACCAGCAATTAATGAAGCTTTTGCGAACCCACGTGAAATCAATATGGACTTGGTCAATGCACAACAGGCACGGCGCGTACTTGACCGGCTGGTAGGGTACAGCATCAGCCCGATCCTGTGGGAAAAGGTGCGCAGCCGCCTTTCGGCTGGACGCGTGCAGTCCGTGGCTTTGCGCTTGATTGTGGAGCGCGAGCGCGAGATCGATGCTTTTATCCCAGTGGAGTATTGGTCGATT
>JBEKVG010000158.1:0-6876 GCA_049514195.1 Anaerolineales bacterium
CGGATTTGGGTAAGCCGGCAGGCCGCCTCCGAAATTGGGGGTATACCACTCGATACTGAGTCCATTGACCTTATAGTAAAGATAGGAATCAGTCAGGAATGGAATATGTTGGCGAAAATCATGCCCGACCATCGGATAGGTGGCATTCGCATATTGGACAATGAATATGTTAATAATCAGGATATTTGATATGATTAGGAGAGTATACAGAAACCGTTTTTTCACAGATCATCGCCTCGAAAATCGAAAATACCGCCTGAAGTACTCCATTCTTGTTTACATACCGGGCAGATGATTCGTTGTTCTGTTATTACCAGTGGTGAATATTCGCATTTGAGACACTTGAAGTAAGACGCAAGTTCTTTTTGCTCTTCGGAGCATGCCTTTTCACCAATTACCCGGGCGCGCAGAAAAACGCTGGGGGAGAATTGGCCCAGCCCCCCCGTCCACTGGAGAATCGAATCAAGACCTGCCAGGAGGGTTGGTGGGATAGTTCGCTTGAGCAGATCGATGCGGAAGTGAGAGACAGTCAGAATTTTTTCTACGTGAAAACCGAGGTTTTTCAGCCACTTGAGCAGTGTGCGCGGGTGGAAGTCAAAGTTCAATGGCGCGAACTCCACCGATTCTGGTGTAAACGGGCTCCAGGTTTGGAGGCGCAGCACGTAGCGCAGAATAGATTTCAAATTACGTTTATTAGCAAATTCCAGGATAAAACGTGCGCCCGGCTTCAGGACATTACGTACCTGGCGTAAAGCGGCTGGGGCATCAGCCATGTGGTGCAAGACGCGGATCATGGTTGCAGCGTCGAACAATTCATCAATAAAAGGCAGCTGGTAGATGTCTGCTGCAACGTAGATATAGCGCTCGGAATTTCCCAGGAGTTCCTGGGCTTGTTTCAAT
The DNA here is from genome assembly GCA_049514195.1 of Anaerolineales bacterium. Lineage (GTDB taxonomy): Bacteria > Chloroflexota > Anaerolineae > Anaerolineales > Villigracilaceae > UBA877. The sequence goes on from JBEKVG010000158.1 coordinate 901, forward strand.
TGGGTGCGGGAATAGTCCAATAGAACGACGCGCTCAAAACCGCTATAACGCAGGGTGTTCCGGCCTGCTCCGGCACCTAATTCGAGCAATAGCTTCCCGTTCTTTGGTAAGAGGCGTTTTATGGCAATAGATTCACACCGGTCTTCGTATTCACGCCCACCTTTATCCCAGAAGCGTGTCTGGTAATCCGAACCCTCGTAATCGCAAATGGGTGGCCGTTTTGTGTCAGGCATGCTATTCCGATTCGACCTTCACCGGGTAGTAAGAAAGTAACTTTGCGCTTTTAGTGAACAATTTCTGAGTAAGATTTGTTGAAGGGGTGATTAAATCCAGGATAAAGGAGCAATTCCCAAAGTGGTCGAAACATGTCTTAGTACTGAAATGACTATAACCGACACCGGTCATACAGGTTTGTTTCATAGTTCTCCGCAATAACTTCAGATGTTAGCCGCCCTAATATACCAGAAAAATACAAAGGGGGGACAAGGCTAGATGGTTTTGATCCCACCTTCGAAGCGAACGAAAGAGATTTCATTGTATGTTTATGGTATATTGCATTTGATGCGAATCCTTTTTGTCGCAGATGGGCGTTCTCCTATTGCGCTTAACTGGTTACGATATTGGCCAGAAGCAGGCCATAGCGTCCATCTCATCTCAACTTTTCCCTGCGATCCTCCGGCAGGGTTAGACTCGTTCCATGTTTTACCGGTAGCCTTTGGCAGGATGGCTGGGAGTCAGGTGAGGAATACCGTTGAATCCTTGCGAAGACTCAGCCTGGTTGGTAGCCTGCGCGGCCTTTTGCTTCCATTGCGCTATTATCTTGGCCCTCTCAGTCTACCGTTCTACCAAGCCCTTTTCCAAGATGTCGTCACTGAAATCCAGCCAGACCTGGTCCATGCCCTCCGTATCCCCTTTGAAGGAATGCTGGCTGTCACCACACCGGCAGGCATCCCATTGGTGGTATCCACCTGGGGGAATGACTTAACCCTGCACGCACACGGATCAGTTCTTATGGCTCATCTGACGCGGCGGGTATTACATCGTGCCGATGGTCTCATAACCGACACGAAGCGTGATATTCGTTTGGGGCAAGAGTGGGGTTTTAACTTGGAAAAGCCAACTTTGATTGTACCGGGATCGGGTGGAATACGCTTGGATGAAGTTGCAGTGGGATCAGAGTCTGAAAAGCTGCCAGAGGAATTACCGGATGTTCCAATCATCGTAAACCCACGCGGGCAGCGTCCCGGCAGTCTGCGACAAGATATCTTCTTCCAAGCCATCCCTCTCGTATTGGAAAAAATCTCGCAGGCGGTTTTCGTTTGCCCTTCTCTCAAGGGGGATTTTGAATCTGAGCGGTGGGTTGACACTTTAGGAATTCGATCGAAGACAAAATTGTGGCCGCGTTTGAACCAGGCACAGTTATGGAGGTTGTTTCAAAAATCTCAGATATATGTCTCACCCAGTATCCATGATGGGACTCCCAATTCGTTATTGGAGACGATGGCTCTTGGCTGTTTTCCAATAGTGGGAAATATCGAGTCTATGCGGGAATGGGTGCAGACAGGCGTCAACGGCTTGCTGGTGGATGCGACAGATGTGCATTCGATTGCAGATGCCATTGTGCAGGCAATCAAACAGCCCGCCCTACGGACAGAGGCCGCGAAATTTAATGCGACACTCATCGCAGAACGGGCTGCATACGAGCCCAACATGGAGGGTGTTGAAGAATTTTATGGAAGGATATGTCCAAGAACGTAGGAACGTTCTTGGTTTATACTTTTCTTTTACGGCTTTGGTGCGCGCAGGACTTCCAGTCTTTCTTGCAATTCAATCCGCCTGGTGTCAGCTGCTTGGCGTATATCGGCAGCAAAGGCTTGGGCGCGGTCATTAATTTGCGCCCGAACTTCCTGGCCGGATGCAGGGGCAAATAACAGAGCCAAAGTTGCGCCTACCATTCCGCCAATCGTCGCACCAATGAAGAAACCAAGAACCCGTCGCATAGAAGCCTCCTTTGAAAGACGGTGAATATTTTCTCTATTATAGAGCAGAATTCGGCACATTACCAGATTGCCATGGTACTACTTTTGTGGAATAATCATTCATGCCGCGCGTATCAGACCGAACGCGACGGGTAAAGCAAGAAATAAACATATGAATTTTCTGTAAGAGGTTAGTTTAGTGTGGTTTTGGCCCCTACCCACTGGAGGGTACCATGTCGACAATTGCTCGAATCCCCAATGTAACAGCGGTTTCAGGAAAAAAGACCCTACAAACTTTACGCCAGAAAAAAGAGCACGGCGAACCAATTACCATGCTGACAGGCTACGATTATCCCACTGCTCTGGCTCTAGATAGGGCCGGAATTGATGCCATTCTGGTAGGTGATTCTCTGGGAATGGTTGTTTTGGGTTACGAAAATACTTTACCTGTCACGATGGAAGAAATGCTTCATCATTGTCGAGCAGTTGCAAGAGGAGCAAGATCGGCATTGCTCATCGGAGATATGCCTTTCATGTCTTATCAGATCTCGGTGGAGGCAGCGATTCTTAACGCTGGGCGGTTCCTTCAGGAAGGTGGCATGGATGCGGTCAAGCTTGAGGGGGGACGAGAACGTCTGGATACCATACATGGCATTATCAATGCGGGGATCCCAGTCATGGGACATCTTGGCTTGACCCCTCAATCAATACATGCCCTGGGTGGTTTTCGCCCACAGGGACGGACCACACAGGCAGCCAGACATATCCTTGAGGATGCTCTTAGCCTTGAAGATTCTGGCTGTTTCAGCCTTGTCTTGGAATCAATCCCGGCGCGCCTGGCGGAACTGATCTCAAAGAGCATTTCCATACCGACCATTGGAATTGGAGCTGGAGCAGGTTGTGACGGACAAGTGCTGGTAACCCATGATTTGCTGGGATTCTTTGACCGTTTCACGCCTAAATTTGTCAAGAAGTATGCCGACTTACAAGGCGAGATGCAACGGGCCTTTGGTGAATATATTGCCGATGTTAAGGCGCGACGTTACCCTGCACCTGAACACACGCTGGAGATGCCGGAGGAAGAATGGCAATTATTGTTGGAGGAATTAAATACGGATAAACGCAAATGATATGAATATATTAATTATTGGCAGTGGCGCGCTTGCAACACTCTTTGCTGCCCGGCTATCGGGCGCAGGCATAAACGTAACGATGCTCGGTACCTGGCCGGAAGGCCTGGCAGCTTTGCGTGAAGGCGGGGCACGCCTGGAAGGTGATGGCGACTACACTGTGCAGGCTACCAATAACCCAGCTGATTGCCGGGGGATGAAGTTTGCCCTGGTACTGGTTAAATCCTGGCAGACGGAACGCGCTGCCCGCCAATTGCCAGATTGTCTGGCAGGAGACGGTCTGGTCGTGACAGTCCAGAACGGTCTGGGGAACGATGAGATACTCTCTGGAGTGCTCGGACCGATGCGTGTTTCACGGGGTGTCACGACTCTCGGCGCGACTCTGCTTGCACCTGGGTTCGTTCGCTCAGGCGGCGAGGGAGCGGTTACGCTAGAGATACACCCACAACTCGCCGGGTTGCAGGAAATGCTGCGCGCAGCCAGGTTCGACTTAAGGGTTGTTGAGGACGCTCAACCGTTTGTTTGGGGCAAACTTTTGGTCAATGCTGCCATTAATCCACTGACGGCACTGTTGCGTGTGAAGAATGGGGAATTGATTGCCAATCAGCCAGCGCGTGAATTGATGGGGGAACTTGCCCAGGAGGCTGCCTCGGTAGCGAAAGCCCTTGGGGTGACATTGCCATTTTCAAATCCGGAACGTGCTGTTGAAGAAGTAGCACAACGCACTGCAAGCAACATTTCTTCTATGCTACAGGATATTCTGCGCGGCGCGCCAACTGAAGTGGATGCCATCAATGGGGCTGTCGTCCGTAAAGGAGAAGAGAAGAATGTCCCCACTCCGGTCAACCAGATGATTTGGTCGCTGGTGAAGGCCCTTTCCAAGCGTGGTAAGATATGATTTGCTAGGCCGTCCCTGAATAGGAGATATGTAATGCGTAAATTGATTACGATGCTGACGCTGTTGATTGTTTTTCTTAATCCTGCCCCTGTGAAGGCTCAGGATGAAATGCATCTCAGTTTGTTGAGTATAGATATCTGGCCGGAATATGACCAACCAGCAGTGTTAATAATTTACCATATCTCGCTGGCTTCTGATACAAGCCTGCCTGCCAGCCTGGCCATACGCATTCCTTCAGATGTGCAGATTAACGCGGTTGCGGTTGGGGATCCGACAAAGGGATTGCTGAATGCTCCATATGATAATTCCGTGCAGGGGCAATGGTCAGTTCTCAAGATAACGACTAACTCACTACAGGTGCAGGTGGAATACTACGCGCCTTTGATCAAAAATGGAACAGCACGGCACATTTTATTTGAATGGCCTGGTGATTACGCGGTAGACAAATTGGAGGCCAATTTCCTTAAACCTTTTGGTGCAGAAGGTGTATCCTTCAGCCTTGCGCCAACGGATACTGGCCCTGGTCAGGATGGCTTAATAAATTACCACTTTCAGATAGCCAATCTTGCGGCTGGGCAATCTTTTAGCCTGACAATAGATTACCTGCGCCAAACGGATGACTTGAGCATTTCCAGCCTGCCGGTACAGGCCGCTTCTACGCCAGGACCGGATACACCGGGACGTGTCTCAATGACTGGCATTTTACCCTGGGCGCTGGCAGGGATTGGTTTCTTACTGATTGTCGCGGGCGTTGTGGGGTTTGTCACGTGGCAGCGGGGCGGACAAGGGACAAGAAAAGGGGAAAAATACACTCTGCACCGCGAAGAGAGCGAAGATGAGTTTACCTACTGTCCTCAGTGCGGGAAACGCGCCCAGCCTGGAGATACTTTCTGTCGCACCTGTGGCACGCGTTTGAATAGAGGAGCAGTGGATTAATTGGAGTTCTCAGTTAATATTAATCGAAATATGTAAAAATGAAAGGAGCGTTGATTTCGGAGGTCCCTTATGCAGCCAGCCACTAATAATGGTATACGTAGCCGTGCCAAATTTATTATTGGTGGCCTGTTGATACTGGCGGCGGTGATATACCTAATTTTCTCCTCCACCAAGGCGAATGCCGAATATTTCATGACAGTGGATGAACTACACGCCAAAAGCAATAATCTTGTAGGGCGCAGTTTGCGAATTTCAGGAGCAGTCGTTGGAAGTACTATCCAATTCAACCCGAACACGCATAATTTGATCTTTGAAATCGCAAATGTCCCTGGTGACAATGCCGCCGTCGCAGCCCAAGGTGGGTTGGCCAAGGTTTTGCATGAGGCAGTTGTGGACCCAACGCGGAGGCGCTTAAGCGTAATTTATAACGGCCCGAAACCTGATTTGATGCGGGATGAAGCCCAGGCAATAATCACGGGCCATTTGGGGGAAGATGGAATCTTTCATGCCGACGGTGAGGGTTTGCGGAGTTTTCATGCTCGCTCAGTTTGGTTTCGGCGTTTTATTAGTTACATTTCTAGTGGCTCTTTTCAGTGTGGGGGCAGCTATATTCGGCTATTATTCCAAATTGGATCGCTGGGTGGAAAGTTCCCGACGTGCCTTACAATTAACTTTCCCACTCATCAGCCTATCTGCGTTGACACTTATCTACCTCCTGGTGGCTGGGCACTTTGAGTTGGAATATGTCTATTCGGTAACCAGCCGGGAGATGCCGGTATATCTCAAGGTAACCGCGTTGTGGGGGGGACAGGCCGGTTCGCTGGTCTTATGGTCATGGTTGATGTCAGCCTTTGCTACGGCGGTGACACTGCGTAGTTGGGAGCGAGACCGTGATTTTCTACCATGGGTGGTGGTGGTTATAGCAGCTACGCTGGCATTTTTCCTTTCGTTAAGTATTTTCTTCGAAAACCCATTCGCACGGTTGTGGCAAACAATAAGCGGCGAAGTGGCATCGCAAATGTTTACACCTATC
>JBEKVG010000159.1:0-6345 GCA_049514195.1 Anaerolineales bacterium
TCATCGTCACAATGCCAGTAACATATCCGCTGCCAAAGACGGCGATCGAAAGTTTCGGGGAAGCCTGGTGGCGACCTGGCCAGATCGTCTCCAACGGCGCTTACTGCCTGGTAGAGTTTGATCCCCAGCACGGCGGCCGGATGGTGCGCAACCCTGGCTACTACGGCGCTTTCCCGGGAAATGCGCAGCAGGTGAAATGGACGCTGACCACAGATAGAACAGAACTATGCTATGCATACATGGAAGGCCGCCTGGACCTGGCTTTTTGGGGGCCGGGGAAGATTCCAGAGAATATCCCCCGGGAAGAATTCAACGAAAATCAGGAATTGTCCGTCTTCTACCTGGTTTTTCCTCCAACCATGCCGCCTTTTAATGACCTGCGCGTGCGCAAGGCGTTCGCATGTTCGCTGAGCCGGCAAAAGCTTTTTGACCAGCTCGGCCTGCCCATGGTACGCGGCGGCCTGGTCCCGCCCGGGATGCCGGGCTATAGTCCGGATATCGGACTGCCCTATGATGTGGACCTTGCGCGCTCCCTGATGGCGGAGGCCGGCTACCCGGAAGGCAAGGGCTTTCCGGCTGTAAAGGGATTGGCCCCACGCATCGGCACGGCCAGATTGGATGAATTGGCCTGCCAGTGGCGTGACAGCCTGGGAGTCGCAATCTCGATCGAGCAGGTTGATCCCGCGGAATTGACGGAATGGAAGCAGGAACACAACAAAAATACACTGATATTGAATGGATGGCAGGCGGATTACCCCGATCCGGATAATTTCCTGCGGCAGTCGGGTGCCCTTTACCTACTGCATCGCCTGGGCTGGAAGGATGCAGCCTATGATCGCCTGGTTGAGCAGGCCGGCCGGACTCCTGACCGGGCCAAACGCATGGCCATGTACCGGCAGGCGGACCGCCTGCTCGTATCAGAGCAGGTTTTGGTGCTGCCGCTATTTTATAACTGGGAAAGTGAATTGGTTAAACCCTGGGTGAAAAAGCAACGCTTAAATTTGCTCGGCTACGTTCAATTTCATAAGATCATAATCGACGAGCATTGATAAGAAGTTGTATTTATTTGGGGACAAGTCGGCACAACGCGAGTGCTAAAGGCCGACGCGAGACGGAACGGGGCGTGCAGGTGGGGGGTTGGGTTCGCCTGTGCCTATGCCACAGGTGCAGGCGGGAGGGGGGCGGGCTGCCTTGCCCCGCTGCGAGACGCCGGTGGCGTTCTTCGCGCATCACGAAGCGGAGCGGAGTGAGCGCCAAGAGTGGCAATGAGGGCAAGCGTGTTCTCCGCTGGTGGCAAGGAAGAGCCGGCCGCCGATAGCGCATGGGCGTCTGCTCACTTCAGCGCCCGCTTATGCGCCATCGGCGGAGCTGCACTTGCGTCCGGCTAGGGAATTGCCAGCCCGCTTTGCCGTACTTCGTCTCTGGCCGTTAGGCTGTGCGAAAGGCGGGCATTTGTATTATCCGCCTTTCGCTCTGCCTGGCCGTTCTTGTTTGTATCTTGAATGCTCCTTCCATGTCTCTGCGGAGGCCGCAAGCTGTGCTCTTCCGCATGTGCCGGAGCGTTTGTACGGAAGTGGCGGCGCTGGATTGTCGATGCACTTTCGACAATCCAGGCTCTCGCCGTGCTCTAAAACAAATAACGGACTGGAGACCTGGCGGCCTATAGTACATGCTTTGCTTGTGGTCTTACACCTGTGCCTGCTGCATAGTGCAGGCAAAAGTGGCGGCGACGGATTGCTGCCCGTGCAGTTAACATTACAAACGCGCTTGAGATAACCAAGAAATGGTTGCGCCATTCGCATGAGTTTAAAAGATAGTCACCGGGGTGAGATGAATTGTTGCATGAATCATCGTGATCTCTTCAACAGCACCTTTTTTTGTTTGGATACCGAAGAGGCGCATCAAAGAGTTGCCGGTTGATAATGCATGATAATAAAAGGTTACAAACCCTTTCCAGAAGTGTAAATTGGGATTTACATAAACTAATTCGAGGTTATCTATAAATGATTCGAATCGTGATGCAATAAGAGAAAACCTTTTGACAATTTTTGTTTATTCTCCGATCATTTCCGTTACATCACGGAATGAGCAAGACTAATTGATTTCTTCCGATTGCAAGAACGCCTATTAATAACCGTCCATTGAAGTTGATGACAATTTGCTAACGACGCGTAGTCTTCTTTTATTTGCCTATTAGCTACCCTATCCTCAAACGATTTTTCGAGATATCTGATTATTTCTAGAAGCTTAGAAATATTTTTATCGATAACCACAACTTGTAGGCATCGTGATATTTTCCATTGTTACTGTCGACCAAATTACTCATCCAGAATCTTCCCTGAGACTATACATTACGCTTCATGCTCATACTCAGTTGGTAATTTGCGCAGCATTTTACCGACGCAGGTATATCCTACGTTTTCAATAATTGTGGCTTACACACGATATTTGTATGTGAGCTTCCTCTCCTCATTCCTCTAGGATCGCTCCAATGTTGTGCTTTTCGCGAATAGATTAACTTAGCTCCGAGTCTATTTTGCATGTCTTTGGCATCTCTTGCCTTGAGAGCGCTGGCAGGGTATCGATTGGTTACAAACCAGCTGAATATACATACACATGGTTTACCACTGCCGAACATAATCATTGTGACTTCCACTTTTCAATCTCAAGGAGAAACACATTGAATGGAGTTGACATACAACTCAACAGTTGATATAATACTCAACAGGAGATGATGATATGAACGATGGATTTGGAACAGCGCTGAGAGAATATAGGCGAATGGCTGGCATCAGCCAAAGAGAATTAGCCAAGAGAACTGGCTTGGATTTTTCATATATTAGCAAGATTGAGAACGAACGGATACCTCCCCCAGCGGCCGATACCATCGTGTTGATTTGCTCTGTATTAGGAGTAAGACCTGAGGAATCACTTGCACTTACTGGAAAGATTCCTTCAAGTATTCAAGCGAATGTAAGCTCCAGCAAAGCGGCCCAAGAGTTCTTGCACGAAGCACAGATTTTGGGATTAACAGACGATGATTGGCAAAAGATGACCCACTCTATGCAAGACCTAAAGAGGCATCGAGGATGACAATACAACTGGGTTTCTGGGGAGATTCCCCCCAGACCCAAACAACCCCGGATTGCACACCAAAGGAGGCAATCAGTAAGATTATTTGGTCATATTACCGCCGCTCAACCTTTGAACAATGCTTGCGACGCTATTATTATGAATATTACGGAGCAAATAAGCAAACTGCTAAACAAGATCAAGATAAGGCAATGCTACATTTTCTCAAACGAGTGCAGACGCGTCACGAACGTGCAGGTTCCATCTTGCACCTAATAATTGCGACATATCTGAAAAAGCGTAGGGGTGGTGAGGTCTGGGAAGAGAGTCGCCTCATAAAGTGGGCCAATGATATGTTTCAACGGGATATTCAATACTCACAATCGCATCCCAATGGAGATGAGGCCCCGGATTCCAATTTTCCACCTGTTCTTCTTCGTGAATTCCACTATCATGACCAGCACGCGTCAGAACTATGCGGAGAGATTGGAGAACGTCTTACTCATGCTATTTCTTTTTTCGCTAACAACAAGTCTCTTGAAGAATTTCGCATTAGCGGCTCCACCCCCGAAGCCTCGATTGAACAGGCCATCAATATCCGACTTACAAGCACATGCCGTATCGAGGGCAGGGTTGACCTGGCCTATAACACCAAAAACCATGTCACGGTTGTTGATTGGAAACTAGGTGTCGAAGACGGGACGGGCGATGATAGCCTTCAGCTAGGCGTTTATGCACTATGGGCTACTACCGAGAGATATAAGTGCGATCCAAACTTGCTCCGCGTGTGCAAAGTTCATTTTGGATCAAGCACGATCGTTGATTTCAAGGTGACTCAGAGTCTGTTAGGGGATACTCGAGCTCGCATATTGCAGGATGCTGAAAGGATGCTATCCCTTCAGCGACATGGACAAAACTCCAATATAAGTGCATTCACTCCTTGTATATATCCAAAGGTCTGCGAGGGCTGTAATTTCTTAAAAGTATGTCCCGAAGGGAAGGAGTGTCTAAATGATTGAGACAAATATCCGGATTGTCCAGCCAGGCACACAATTCTACTTATGGACCCGTCAAGCCTTGCTAAGTGGGGTTCATACACCTAACGACATCATTGAACAGGCATGTTCGCAACTCCGCCGCAAACATGGCTTAGTGGCAATACCATATTCTAGAAGACCATCGACTCTACTTGTGAATACTCGAAACCCAATTTCACCGATAAGGTTGGGAGCCGATGACTGGGAATTGGAAGTAACTGATGCTGGACAACCTGCTCAACAATTGACCTGGGAGGCCCCAAACGGTCCCGACTATTTGGCAGCACTGGTGGAGTGGATCTTCATAGCCCAAATAGAATCGCGAACGGACTTTTGGAGATTGGATAGTCCTCGCATTTGGCATGAAGACCAGCCTTTTATGTGCCAAAATGGAATCGCAGCTTATCGTCGATACGAGGTCGGAACAATCCCTATTGACAACACGGGTATCGGCATTTCCGTCGACGTTGGTACTGCCTTCTTTAGTTCTCAGAATCTTGCCTATTTTTTTGACCCAAATGTTGATTCAGATGAACATAAGCATCGCGAGGAAATTTTCAGGCGATTGATTGGTCGACAAGAGGGCCAGAAAGGCACGCTGTTATATGATAATGGTAGTTCAAGAATCAAGTGTTACTTTGAGTCTGCACCTTTCGGGATGACTTGCGCTACAACAGGTGCTATTTTTGTAAAGAAACAAAGATATGATTCCCTACTTAGCTATTACCATGTAGAATATCCAACACTCCCTGTTTCAGAGTCAAGTCTGGCTGTCCGCGTCTCGTTCAAAGGCATTGAGCACCCGCAGCCTGTGGCGGCTGATCGCTTACAGGTGCGCGTCACCAACGACCTTGTGCCAGAGTCGCTCAAACGTGTCGACAAAATCTCGCCACACGAACGGCATCGGATCTTGTCAGAACAGTTTTGGCCACTACTTGAGCCAAACCCCCTTGGATACCATGCTCCCGGACTCTGCGATGAATTTTGGCGTCCAATGCCCAATCAGATTATCCAGTTCGCCATCCCGCCTCTTTCATTTGGAAAACAACATAAACTTGCGTCGCCTGATTCTGGAGAGATCCGCTCATATCAGGATCATTTTCAACAGCGCTTACGGTTGATGAAGAGATTTGGTTGCTTCAGAGTTCCGCCTAACATCACTAGGGTAATATATTGTGCCTATCCCAAGAGTCTTGGAGAGAAACCCGCCAAACAATTTGCTCTTGATTTGGCAAATAACATATTTACGTTGACGGGAATCGACATGCAAACACAACTTGTTGGGTATGACTCTGTAAATGATGCGGTAGAACAACTCAGAGATTTCAAGTCAGTCGGTATGGCCGTCTTCGTGTTGAACTCCGAACCAAGAGCGTATTTCGAGGCCGCTTACCAACTGTCAAATTGGCGGATAAAGCGAATTACTGATATTGTACTTAGTGAACACTACGAGTATTTAGATAAAGGTGTCCGGGATTCTCGTTCAGGCCAATTTGATTTGGATGCAGGGCAGGGACGATGGAAAAGATTTATCGACATGAATGCGCTGGACGTAATCCAACAGCTTGATGTGATCCCCTATAGAATTGATCAGGCTGGACAATATGAGGCACAACTCATCATTGACGTTGGACAGGACAAACGTCATTTTGCGCTTTCGCTCTTGATTGCCCGGCAGCCCCAAAAGTCACCGAGTTTTCATCTTATTTCTCATGTCTATCCAAAGACTGACAAGCGAGAGGGAATTAACCCAATAGCCTTGAAGGAGGCTCTAATTGATCTATTCAGTGAACGCCCGAGAAAATTCGATCCGATAGAGTCTCTCTTGGTGATGCGAGATGGTAGAATCGTTGAGAAAGAGCCTGACGGTATTGATGACGGCATCTCGGAGCTAGCGCGAACGGGTCTATTAATCGAACAAGTTCGCTTGGATTGGGTAGAGGTTCATAAAGATACTCTCAAGTACATCCGTATATGGGATGTCGGAAATAACGGCACGATAGTGAATCCTTTGCTAGGAACTGCCATCCAGATAAATAGAAACACAATTATTATGGTGACGACTGGAATCCCCGCCTTGCGTCAAGGTACTGCCGAACCGGTAATGATAGTAAGCGAGGGAAGATGCGCGAGTCTATTAGATGCTGCACAATCCCACTTCGCAGGGACACAACTTAATTGGTCAAGTCCAAATGTAGCTCAAAGGCTACATATCGGTCTTAAACGAACTGATGAC
>JBEKVG010000160.1:0-6339 GCA_049514195.1 Anaerolineales bacterium
AATTGTTTGTTCAAGGCGAGTAGCTGTGCAACTGTCTGACTTTTCATAATCAGTCTCATTATACTGTGTGAGGTTGACATTTTAATAAACTGGAGAGACCCCCCCATCCCCTTACTTTGAGAAGATGCGTGTGAACATTGGTTAAGAAAAGCACATTTCAACAACTTCGTACTTTGACGCCCGAGAAACTGGCACTGGCCCGTCTCATCCTGGATGATGTGCGTGTTGGATTTCCTGTAATGGAGGCGGTGCGGCGGCATCCTGGCGAGGCTGGGTACGTCAGTAAATCCGCGCTGGTGGCAGCCTATCACCAGTTAGTCGAGAGGGGCCAATGGAATGCGGACGAGGCGATCCTGGCAGCCATCCGTCTGAAGCCGGTACGGACGCTCTCCGGTGTGACCACTGTCACGGTCTTGACCAAGCCTTATCCATGCCCTGGAAAGTGCATCTTCTGCCCTGACGACATCCGGATGCCAAAAAGCTACCTGCCGGATGAACCTGGGGCGATGCGCGCCCTGGAACATGGTTTTGACCCATACACCCAGGTGAAATCCCGCTTGGAAGCTTTGAATTCGGTTGGCCACCCAACTGATAAAGTGGAACTGCTCATCCTGGGTGGTACATTCTCCTCGTATCGCCGGGATTATCAGGAATGGTTTGTGCGCCGCTGTTTCGATGCAATGAATACACAATACTCTGCCCCTGAAGAGGAGGGGATAGGGATGAGGGAAACCCAATTCCTCAACGAGTCTGCACTGCACCGCAATGTAGGACTATCGGTCGAGACCCGTCCCGACGAGGTCAGCCAGGATGAACTGGCCTGGTTCCGCTCTCTGGGCGTGACCAAAGTCCAGATGGGGGTACAGAGTCTGGATGACCAAATCCTGGAGTTGAACCAGCGCGGTCACACTGTTGCTGAGGCTCGGCGCGCCACTGCTTTACTACGTGCCGCTGGCTTCAAGATTGTCCTGCATTGGATGCCCAATCTGCTGGGAGCCACACTTGATTCTGATCGCGCCGATTTTCCCTGCCTATGGAAAGATCTCTGCCCGGACGAAATTAAAATCTACCCTACGCAACTCCTTAAGACGGCTCCGCTCTATGATTACTGGCAGCGAGGAGAATATCATCCATACACCACCGAAGAACTGGTGAATCTGATTGCCGACGTCAAACCCTCCATCCCACGCTACTGCCGTGTCAACCGTGTCATCCGCGATATACCCTCCCCTCACGTGGTGGCCGGGAACAAGCGTACCAGCCTGAGACAGGATGTCCATGCGGAAATGGCGAGGCGCGGAACGCACTGTGACTGCATTCGCTGCCGTGAGGTGCGCGGTGGAAAAGTGGAGGCTGTTTCTTTGCGTCTCGACGACTTGATCTACCATCCGGAGGGAGCGGAGGAGCACTTCCTGTCTTTTATCACCCACGAGGATAAAATTACCGGTTTTCTACGGCTTTCCCTACCCGGCCCGGATTCACCCCCAACCGGCTTGACTGATCTACGCGGGGCAGCCATTATCCGCGAAGTGCATGTGTATGGGCAATCCTTGGCAGTGGGTACGGAACAGAGTGGCGCCGCTCAGCACGCCGGTCTCGGTACACGCCTGCTGGCCGAAGCTGAACGGATCGCCAGGCAAAAAGGGTACCGATGGATGGCTGTTATTGCGGCGGTCGGGACACGACTTTATTATCTAGAACGTGGATTCGAGCGGGGGGAACTTTATTTGGTTAAATCTCTGTTTTAACCTTTTGGGAGCGCCTGGCATTTAGGGCAAAAATGCGTGCTGCGCTGGCCGACGACGATGCGCTCGATTTTTGTCCCGCAGATGGGGCAGTTCTCACCTTGACGGCCATAGACCCGGAAATGGTTCTGGAATTCACCGCCGCGGTAGACCCAGTCTATGCTGGCTCCGTTACGATGGATGCCTTCCTCCAGCACCACCCGGACGGCCATCCATAGGATCTCGGCTTCTTCTACTGTGATCGCATCCGATGGTGTCAACGGGTGAAGTCTGGCCATGTGCAAAGCCTCGTCAGTATAGATATTACCCAACCCAGCCAGGAAGGCTTGGTCAAGCAAAAGTGGTTTGAGTTGCCGGTGTTGTTTATGAAGAGCAGCATGCAACCAGACAGGGGTGAATTCGTCGGAGAGCGGTTCAGGCCCAAGGTTCTGAAAGACTTTGCTGGGATCATCCACCAACCAAACCCGCCCAAACTTGCGCGGGTCGGAAAAGACAAGCGTCATGTCATCTGTCAACTTCACTATGAGACGATCGTGCTTAGCAGGCTGGTAGCCACCCAGGATGATTAGCAGGTCTCCACTCATCCGCAGGTGCATGATGAGATGGGAGGTTGACAGTTTGATATGAATGAATTTTGCCCGGCGGAAGATACCCTGGATTCGCTGACCACGTATGAGATTCTTAAACTTCACCGGAGATGGTGAGGCCAGTGTCCGATTCCAGCGTAGATCGGCAGAGAGAATGGTTTTTCCGAGCAGCGCTGGGCGCAGAGTACGGATGATGGTCTCAACTTCGGGAAGTTCAGGCATGTTGAGCTCTTGAGCCTTTTAGAAGGAACCTTTGAACCGTTTGTTAAAGTTTAATTGTTAATGTGGTAGATTTTCCACCCTTGTTTACCTATCTCTCCAACGAAAGAGTAATTGGAGCATATGGTTTTCATTACATCTTCCATACCAGCGAGGAGTGGATCTTTAGGCGTCTCACACTGATGATCAGTGGTTATATTGACAAAAGGCGTATCGCCGGTGTAAATGATCAGCAGCGGCTTTTTAGTTTGAATATCCGCGAGCAATTCGGCGCTGCGGGCTTTTCCTCCATAACCTTTGGTGTAAAAAATATAGATATATGTATAGCGAAGGGGAGAGCTTCGATTTGACAGGAAATTAATTACCGGTTCAGCGCCCCATATGAGCACTCTGTCGTCAGGTTGGGTGTTGGCGACAACGTAACGAACGGCCATCCATATCTGATTATTCTGTTTACCTTCGGGAGTATACATAACGCGCATTGTGGCGATCGGATTATAGATCAATGTCAATACAATGCCGATGGACCAGCCCAAAGCCACCAGAATATTAACTCCAGTAATCTTCCAAAAAGCCAACAATTTTTTGATCTGATCAGTCAATAGAGCATACAACACGGTGCATATTGCACAGAGGGCCATGTAATAGTGCAAGTAGGACCGTCCGGAGAGGTTCACCATTACCACTTCTATCGGATACCAGAGAACAGCAATAGCGATGATGGCGGTGGAAGCCGAGGAAAGGCGGAAGGTTATTTTCTCCAGGCCGGGTAAAGCGAATCTAGGAAGAAAGCCCAAAAGCTGGAGGATTGCCAAACCTATCAGGATCACCCCAATAACAGCGACAATTTGTTGAAGCAGACCGATTCCATGTCGTGATCCTGGAATTAAGTTGCCGCCTATCCCTGCTGCGGCGAGAAGGATTCCGCTTGCAAGGAGTACCCACCCGACCCACCGATTTCTGATGATCTTTATGATTGTGCTGGCTCCATGCCAGAGGAGCAGGAATAGCGCCAGTAACCACACCGGCAATGATAGAAGCAATAGCGGAATTGTCTTGAAGAATTGCAGAGTATCGCTCAGAGCTTTGAGATGTTCCACAAGCCCCAGGCTGGTATAAATCATTCCGTAAACGAACGCTCCATCCCAAAATCCAGGTAGTATCCCTTGGATCGCCAGGTATGCCAGGAACCCTATACTGACACCTATAGCTCCCAATGCAATAAATACAACTAGTTTCAAAGGTTTCCAAGAATGAGTGAGAATAGAACGCAGTACCAAATACAAGCTGGTGGCTATGCCTACGCTAATTAAATTCTGCTGTAGGAAAAATATAATTCCCAGCGCCATTCCACAGGCAAATGCTGGCCAGAAACCTCCCTTTTGTTCAGCTTGCACGAAGAAGAAAAGGCAAGCGAATTGGAAAGGAATTGCATACTCCTCAGTGTAGTTACCGCCATGCAGCGTAAGTAAAAGGATGGTAAGGCCGGAAAGGATTCCTAAGGCTGCCGCGGTATTGCCGAATGACCTTTTCAGAATAGAAAATGCCATCCATACAGCGGCTAAGATACCAATTACTTCGAGTATCCATACTCCCCATGTTGAACCACCAGAGATCCACAATCCTAAAGCATTTATTAAGAAGATCACGGGAGGTTTGTCATCCCATACATTCTTATAAAGTAAATCCCCTTTTAGGAGACGAGAACCGACGTAGAAGAAAAAGCCAGAATCACGTGGTGGTGTTTTTTGGATAACAGGCGAAGCAGGCAATAACGACAGGATCGAAAGCAATAATAGAAAGATTATCAGCCAATATTTAATATATTTCATGAGTCAGATTCCAATAAGTACTTGGCGCGCTGGGAAAGATATCTTACCTCCCGGCCAGTGATTTGATGTTTGAATTCGGTAGGGGAGGGCAAGACTAGCAAGCGATTCTAACGAAGGTCGCTGGTGAATTTTTTTATCGATGAGCGTCAGAAGAGGATGCGGATAGTGGTCTCGACTTAGGGAAGTTCGGGCATGGTCATGTCAGATGGTTAACGGATAGGAATTCCTTTGCTGAAGTTGATGAAATATGAGACCAAACCCGGTATGAGCAGAACAATTACCAGACTTATGCAGAGTAGCACAAGGCAGATAATCAACTGCGCTACGAAGTTATGGCCCCAAACAGTGAAGGCGCGCTGGAAGAAGCTCCGGCTGAGCAGTTTTGTCTTTGGCAGCGCTTTTGTGGCATCACCCAATGATTCGGTGATGGATTGTTTGAGAGAATCGTTCTGACTCTCCAGCGTTTTGACCCGGTTTTCCATGGAATCCAGGTAGCTGGTCAATTCGGTCATGTTATTAAATTGAGGGGACATTTTCACTCCTTGTTTTTTGGGATGACCTGATGGCTTCAGGATGAAGATGACATTTATCCTAATAAATCCAAAGAGCTAGCTGATTTGCTTGGATAAGTACACCTTTAGGCCCATTTGCTTGATCTGCCCGAGCTGGGCTTCGATCCAGTCAATGTGATCTTCCTCCTCTCTAAGAATGCTTTCGAGCATCTCACGTGTTCCGTTATCTCCGACTTCCACTGCCAATTTGATGGCGTCGTTGTAGGCATTGATTGCGCCATTCTCGGCTTCCCAATCGTTTTTATGATGGGCCTCAACATCCTCGCCTATGTGCATTTTGTTTAGTTCGCTCACGACCGGCATGCCTTCAAGAAAAAGGATACGCTCGATGTGCTTCTCAGCGTGCTTCATTTCATCAATAGCACGCTTCTCGATCACTTCGGCCAATACCTTATACCCCCAATTGGCGCACATCTCAGCCTGTACCATGTATTGGCTGACAGCGGTCAGTTCGTCGACCAGCAAGAAGTTAAGCTTTTCGATGATTTTGTCATTTCCTTTCATGGAGGTCCTCCTTGGATTATTTTAGCCGGCAGGAATATATATTCCTACTCGTTGAACATCTGTCCTACGCTGCGGCCCTCATGAGCACGGCGGATGACTTCACCCAGGAGTGGAGCAACCGTCAAGATGGTAAGCCGTTTGCCGAATACTGTCCGTTTTTCGACTGGAATTGGAACGCTATCGGTGGTAATGTACTCGGTGACCGGCAAGGCTGCCAATCGTTCCGCGGCATTGGCCGAGAAAATCGGATGGACAAAGCTAACATATACCTGCCGCGCCCCATTATCTTTGACAAGATTGACAGCCTGGGCAAAGGAACCGCCTGTGTCAATCTCATCGTCTACCAGTACCACATCCCGATCTTTCACATCACCAATAATGGTCAGTGCCTGCACCTTGGCATCGTTGGCAAGGCGACGTTTTTCGATAAATGCAATCGGCGCGTCAATTCTCAGGGCAAAGTCGCGGCCCTTCTTGGCGTATCCAAGATCCACGGTGACAACGACCGGGTCTTTGAGATAAGGACGCAGGTTCTCTTTGACGTAATCCATCAAGATCGAAGCTGCGTTCAGCACGTCTCCAGGGACAGAGAAAAAACCCTGGATTTGATAGGCATGCGGATCGAGGATGATGTAATGGTCCGCGCCGGCAATCTGGATGATATCTGTCACCAGGCGCGAAGTGATGGGTACACGCGGCTGATCCTTTTTGTCCGAACGACTGTAACACAGATACGGTACCACAGCCGTGACGCGTCCAGCCGAATCCAATCGCAGTGTCTGAAGCAGGATGAGAAGCTCCATTAAGTTGCGGTGCACTGGCGAGGCGGTATGTTGGATGACATATACATCCTGGCCGCGCACACTGCTGTGAAGCCTAA
>JBEKVG010000161.1:0-6328 GCA_049514195.1 Anaerolineales bacterium
GTGCGTCCTGCTTTGTGCGGATGAGTTGCAGGGCATTTGCCAGGCGCGGATCTGCGCCATAGCCCAGTGCCACTAGGGCCTCCACTACTTGCAGGAGGTCAGTCACATAAAAAACCGGGAAGCCGAACTTCCACCAATCTGGGCTTGGTCTGGCACCGGTGCGGGTTGGGTAATCTGCACGGGCTGGGTCGGTGCTAAAAAGAAAATCCACGCCCTGCTGGATGGCGCGCTCGATCAGTGGAGTGCGCCGTCCCGTAGGCAATGTAGCCAAGGCCAGCATGACTTTAGCTGCCCCCCAAGCGCACGGTTTCTGACCATTTGCGCCGCAGGCGAAAAGAGGCCCGCATTTGTAAGCATAATAGCGTAGCGGGGCATCCGGTTCGGAGGCAGGGGCGAGACCTTCACCGGTGACGGTGCGCGCCATCCATTCATAGGCCTGCCCGAGGCGCGGGTCGTCGTACCCTAGGGCCAGCATTGCCGCGCACAGGTTACCCTGCAGGCAGTCCACCGTGCCCGAGGGTGTGCCGTTGATGCTGAACTGTCCATGCGGCGTCAGGCCTTTTTCGAGGACATAGGCACAGACGTGTGCGATGCGCATATCCATAGATACGGAAGCGCCCAATTGCGCCAGCATGATCAGACTCCAATCGGTGGAAAAATACTTGGGGTTGTAGCCGGGCCCGGGTTTTGACCAGTAACCCTCCGGATACATATTGTCGAGGATGGTCGCGATCGGACCCTGTGTATGGGCGGCTTTTTGCGCCGCCACCAGCTCCGGGTCAGCCTCCGGCAGTCCGACCAGGTCACGCAGGGCCAGGTAGCGTGGTCCCGGGTCAGCGGTTTCCAGCAGCCAGGGCAGGGGATCACTATTGCGTTGAGATTGTCCGTCCATCGAAAAACCTCCTAACTATCATAGAACCTTTTTAACATCCGGCAGACCGCCAGCCCGACCCAGCATCGCATCCGCTCAGCGCCCCTTCCGGAACAGTAGCCGGTCTCCCACAGGCCATCCTCGGATTGGTTATCCGTGAACCAGGCTAAACCACGCCCAATATCTTTGTCCTGGTGGGTAAACCCTAGCCATGCGAGACTATCCAGGGCGGTCAGCAGGTTTGGCCACCAGAAGGGGAACTGGAACTTGAGCCAGTAGGAAGGCGCCTTGCGGTCGTTGTATTTATCCGCCTGGAAGAAGCGCTCCATTAACCGCTCTCCGGCGGTGAGAACTTCGGGGAGCGGACGATAATCCGGGTGAGCCGCGAAAGCCCGCAGGATCATACCTGTGGCAAGATGGGCATGGGACCTGGAGCGATCCGGGAGAATCGGTGGGCCTTCCCAGAGTTGGCTGTTCTTCTGCCTGGCAGGCACAAGCTGGAGGGGGATGATCCAGCCACCGTCAGCCTGGCGCATGGAGAGCAGCCATTCCAGGCCTTTATTAATTCGTGCATCTTTCGTGTAGCCAGCTTTTATTAACAACTCCAGGATGGCCGCATGGTAATAGGGCATGTACTGGTTGCCAAGGATGCCGCGGATATCTCCTTCGTCGATCTGGCAGGCGAAGACATACTCTGCTGCCTTGGCCAGGGCAGGCTGTTCCCGCTGGAAACCGTACATTTCTACCAATTGTCGCAGGAAGCGGTAGGTTTCGAGCAGATCGTAATTGGCACCTGTGGCTGGGTGGGTGGATTTGCCCGGATAGCGCCAGGAACCATCCGCCTGTTGTTTGGCGACCAACCGGATCGCTTCGGGCAGTTCCCAGAGCTTTTGGACCGGTCCAACATCCTGCTCTAGCAGATCACGCTGGACGAAATAAGTCAGGGCGGGGTCTTTTTCGTCAAGCAGTGCCGGCAGCGGGTCGGTGAGGAGGATAGCTTTCCAGGTGTTGGTCATGCGTTTTTAGATGGTTATCTCTAACTTACAGTCCGTCGAGCCCGTAATGGCTGTTTCTAAGATATTCACTTCAACCGGGCAACCAATTTAGTCTTTGTCATTACATCCTCTATTCTCATGTGACAGTGCCACGTTAGGTTACTGTCACATCCTTTTTAACCGGGTGCCTAAGCACGGTCTTGAGTTTCGATGGATCGGCGCGGCGAGGATCGCCCATGTAGATCTCATGGTGCTTACCGCCCAGCCCGACCAGGTCCTGGCAGCCATTCGCCTGCATGAACGCTTGCATTCTTTCGATGGTGGCAGGTTCGGAGGCATACGGACCGATGTGCATGGTCTGAACCGAAAGTCCCTCGCTGAAACGTTCCAGCCGCAGACGGGTAAAGACTGGCTGGTCGCCTCTCTTCCTGCGCAACTGGGTCAGCGCATCCGCGAACATCCCCGGCGTGACCAGATCGGGCTGCATGATCATCACGGTATACTTCCAGTTCCCGGGTTTGCGGATATCGAATATTCCGTCCTCCACCCACCACAACCCTTCCAGCGCCATGACCGGGTAATCCACCGCGTCCTGCTGGCGCAGTTTGGCGGCGAATTTGAGGGTGTAAGCCACTCCATAGAGCGCCTGCATGTCCTCCTGGAAGCGTGGTGAGGTGCCAGGAGCCTGGTCCGGTTCGATGGCGTCGTCGATCATGACGAAATTCATGGCAGGCACCTCCACCAATTCGATCTTTTTGGGGGAGGGGGCATATAAATACTTAAGGTCTTTCTTGAGATCCAATTTTTCCATAGCTCATTCTCCTTTTCGCTCGGCGAGGGTCTCCCGACCTCGCCGGCATGCTCCTGACTCGTTCGGCGAGGGTCTCTCGACCCCGCCCGGGATGGCCCTTCTTTCCCCTTTCCCCTATCCGCTTTCCCCTATCCCCTGTTCCCTTCCCCCTGTTCTCGCCGCCAGCCAAATACCCGCTAATATCAACACTGCCCCCCCGATTTTGACCCACCCGGGTTGTTGCTGCAAAAGAAAATAAGCCAGCACGGTCGAGCCGACCGGTTCACCCAGCAAGGTCACCGAGACAAGGGAAACCGGGAGGTATTTGAGTGACCAGTTGAAGATCGAATGTCCCAGCAATTGCGGTACTAACGCCAGCAAGACCAACCAGAGGTATGTTATCGGAGTCAGACCGAGCGGGCTTTCCCGCATCCCGAACATCATGGTGATCAGCACTACCGCAGCCATCCCGTAAACGATAAAGATGTAAGGAATCAGGTCTATCTTTGCCCGCAGGCTGCGTCCGACTAGCATATACCCGGCCGCCATCCAAGCACCCGCCAGGGCCAGGAAATCACCCAGGAAGGCCGTCCCACCGAAAAAGGTCGCCGCGGCCGGGCAGGTTACTGAGAAGACCTGCCAGGTGCAGGCATCGCTCAAGCTGACTACCGTGCCACCTGCCAGAGCAAGGACGAGCCCAACATATGTCGCTATCCCGACTCGTTCGCGCAATACCAACGGGGAGAGCAGCGCCACCCATAACGGCGTGGTGGATACCAACACTACCGAACTGGCGACGCTTGCATACTGCAGCGAGGTGACCCAGACTGCGAAATGCACCGCCAGGAAGACGCCCGATAGCAATGCCAGGAGCCACTCACGCCTGGTCAACTGGCGCAATTCGGCTCGGTAATGGGTCAGCGCGATTGGGGCCAGTCCGAGCGTTGCCAGAGTCAAGCGGAAAGCCGCGATGACGATGGAAGGCGCGCCGGCTTGCTGGGCGAATTTGATGAAAATCGAGGCGGTGGAAACCGCCAGGATTCCGCCCAGCAGGACAAAGGTCAGCGTGGAATGGCGGGGAGGTGTGTGCAAAAAGACTTCTCCATTCCTGTGAAGTATACTTTATGCCTGATTGTAAGCGAATTGTTAGAAATCCGAACCGCTA
This sequence comes from Anaerolineales bacterium, assembly GCA_049514195.1. Taxonomy (GTDB): domain Bacteria; phylum Chloroflexota; class Anaerolineae; order Anaerolineales; family Villigracilaceae; genus UBA877. The sequence goes on from JBEKVG010000161.1 coordinate 3,822, forward strand.
ACTTGACAAGCGGGGAACGAAGCGTATAATCTAGATAATAAATATCAGAAATATTATTCACCTCTATTAAGGAGAAAAAACCATGGCTTTCAAACTTATGCCCCTACCCTATGACTATGATGCACTTGAGCCCTTCGTTGACACCCTGACCATGCAGATCCACCACGATAAACACCATGCTGCGTATGTCAGCAACCTTAACGCTGCCCTCGAGAAACACCCCGAATTGGGCGAGAAAACGCTCGAAGCGCTGCTCTCGGATCTGAATTCCGTCCCCGAGGATATACGCACGGCTGTGCGTAACCACGGTGGCGGGACGTGGAACCACAACCTATACTGGGAGATCATGGGCCCTAAAGCCGGCGGTGAGCCGGGAGGCGAACTCGCCGAGGCTTTGAACGCGGTGTTTGGCAATTTTGCCGATTTCAAGGCCCAATTCGAGAAGGCCGCCATGGGACGTTTCGGTTCCGGCTGGGCCTGGTTAGTCAAGAAAGGCGGCAAGTTGAACATCATTTCCACCGCCAACCAGGATAATCCAATGTCGGAGGGCATGACCCCATTGTTGACCTTGGATGTTTGGGAACACGCTTACTACTTGAAATACCAGAACCGCCGGGCTGAGTACGTCTCAGCTTGGTGGAACGTAGTCAATTGGAAGGCAGTCGCAAACCGCTACGCTGCAAAATAGATTGAACGATGTCAACATACGCCGGGCTTTGTCCCGGCGTATGCTTTTTAATTGCGCAACTTTCCCAACACGGATATAATATATCAGGCGTATTTCTTATTTCACTCGAACAAGGAGAGATAAAATGACTTATATCATTACCAGCTTGTGCTTGCGCGATCGCGGTTGTATCGATGTCTGCCCGGTGGAATGCATCGTCCCGGGTGAGTCGGTCGGAGAATGGCCCTGGATGTATATCGATCCGGATACCTGCATCGACTGCGGTGCATGTATCCCGGAATGCCCATACCTGGCCATTTTCCCGGAGGATGAAGTCCCAGAGGCGTATACTGCCAAAGGCGGCGAATACATTAGCAAGGTCGGCCTGACCGGGCACTACGAAGGCAAAAACCATCTTGGCAAGCAAGTATTGCTGGATACCGTCAAGCAATTGGCTGCTGGGGAGGTGGTTAACCTGAGGGAAGACATCCAGCCCAATTACGATTACTTCAAATCCGGTCCAGGCTACACAGCCAAGGATCAGGATACTGGAATGTAAAAGCAAGATGTAAGATAGAAAAAAAGGATTTGCAAGCGAAGCTCGCAAATCCTTTTTTTCGTACTTTAGCATCTTTGCGTTAGAAATTTCACGGGCCCTATTTCTTTCCGTATGGAGAAAAATACGGTGTTTGAAAAGTCGCGACTTCTTGTTTGTGTCATTGCCTGCACTGCCTGCGTTATGGTGCAGGCAGTGCAGGCAATGACACTGGTGGGATGTCATTGCGAGCCGCTTTTCATCGTCCCGATGTCCTTCGGGATGGCGAAGCAATCTCCAAATCGGCTAGGAGATTGCTTCAGTCGCTGCGCTCCTTCGCACGTGTGCCTGCGCACACCTGTACCTGCGGTACTGGCGCAGGCAGTGCAGGCAATGACACTGGTTACGAGGGGATTGGTTCGCCATCCCGTCTGTACCCGAAGGGTGAAGGACATTCCCGCAAAATGCGCGGGACAGGCGGGACGATGAAAAACGGCTCGCACCTGTATCTGCGGTAGCCTGGACTGTCCGTCCACCTGTGCCTGCGGCACTGCCTGCACTTGCGCAGGTACAAGTGGCGCAGGCAATGACACCTCGATCGGACTTTGCAGACACCCTGATGGTAAAAAAACTCCTCTTCCCAGCATAGAACAACAGTGCTATCATTCACTATCTCTCAACTTCAATCTTACGCTTTGGGAAAGCCCTACTATGCTGGAAACCCTACCCGTTTCTGTACGCCATCACTCCTCATTCAGCATCAATTGCCTCATCAGCCTGGTCGCTGGCCCTCTACCCGACCTCCCTATTCGTTCCGCGTTGAATTCAAAAAAAGTAACTTTAATTCCCCTCGTCTTGTTCCCATCTTCAAATGCAGCTTTCAATTTTCTCGCTCCCCTCTCTCACGAAGCACCCCTTTGGGGCAAGCCTGGACTTTCAATTGTCTTGCTCCCTTCTCTCGCGAAGCACCCCTTTGTGGCAAATCCGGACTTCCAACCATCTCGCTCCCCTCTCTCGCGAAGCACTCCTTTGGGGCAAGCCTGGACTTTCAATTGTCTTGCTCCCCTCTCCCAATCCGCACGTGTCCCCGTATGGGGAGGATTGGGAGAGGGGCCGGGGGTGAGGTTGGGCGAGGGTATTCGTTCCGCGTTGAATTCAAAAAAAGTAACTTTAATTCCCCTCGTCTTGCTCTCTTCTTCAAATGCAGCTTTCAATTGTCTCGCTCCCCTCTCTTTCGCAGCAACCCTTTGTGGCAAATCCGGACTTCCAACCATCTCGCTCCCCTCTCTCACGAAGCACCCCTTT
>JBEKVG010000162.1:0-6314 GCA_049514195.1 Anaerolineales bacterium
GTTAGCTGGCAAGTCGGTCAGCGTGATCACCAGCTTGCTGCCGGGTTGAATCTGAAACCTGTACCACATCGACTGTCCTTGGTGATCCAGGTAGGCATATTGCTCATCTGAAAATACATCTGGCTGGTTACCAGGGCTGAGAGTCATTTCCTGGGCCTCGGTCCAGTTGATGTTGAGCGCCGGCATCTCATACACACCCATGTCCACGCTGCTACCAGCGATACGCACCTTGCCATCCAGGTCTTGGGAAATGTGCTCGGTGGTGTTGCCGTCCCCATCCAGATCGTAAGTATCGGCCGGTAGGGATGAAACATCCCCGGCGTCCACCGCAGGTGATTTGGGAGAGAGGTGGAAACTCGTCAGTTGTGGATCGGCAAACTGAGGATCGCTGGTGGACACATCCGTGCAAGTAGCACCATATGGGCAGCCGTCCTGCAGGATGCTATGCGTGACGGTGGTGGCTACGGGGATCGATTGCCCCGCTTGAGCCCAGACTATGGAGTTGGTGATTGACAACTGATTATCGCTCTGGATGGCTGTTCCGCTTCCTGAACCCGCATCATTCTGTGCGATGGTGGCATTCACAATGGTGATATCGGAAGAAAAAAGCGCCATCCCGCCGCCGTTATTGTTGGCAGAGTTGTGGGTCAGCAGGAGGTTGGTGAAGCGGGCGGTGGAGTCATCAGAACGAACGCCGCCGCCGGGATAACCGTCGCCTGAGGCCTGGTTATTGTCGATGACTAGGTTGACAAAATCTGCTGAAGGGGACCCCGACAAATATATTCCCCCCCCTCCATCAACGGATTTGTTTCCGGATACCGTCACTCCGACCATGACAATGCTTCCGATAACTGCCACGCCGCCGCCAAAATAATCGGCATGATTATTTTTGATGGTGCTGCCGCGAATGATGGCAGAGTCCGGGTTGCCAATATAAAGTCCACCACCATCATCAGTGACATTTCCATTCTCAAGGACGGTATTTTGCATGGCAAATTCTCCCCCATTGACATAAATGCCGCCGCCATCGACAGCAGTATTGCCATCAAAATGGGAATCCGCCAGGCTGAGATTCCCGCTGTCTACGTAAAAACCACCTCCGGCGCCGGTAGTCTGATTGTTCTCAAAGGTTACATTGGTAAGGGTGGGAGTTCCGGAGTTGCCATCATAGTCGGCACCGATATACATCCCGCCACCATTGTTGGACAGATTAGAAGTAAATGTCACATGATCAAGGACTGGACTGCTGCCCATGCTCAATAATCCACCGCCATTGGGACTGCTGCCTTGATAAAATATATTGTTATTAATATTAATATTGGTCAATGTAGGATTGCTATCGTACAGGTAGATTCCGCCCCCACCACCATTGGTCATATTTCCGGTGATCACCAGGTTGCGCAAGGTCGGGCTGCCGCCACTAATGTTAATCCCGCCGCCAAATGTGGGCCCATCCCCCACGGCAAACCCATTGGTGATGGTGAAACCATCCAGCACAGCAGTCGAATCCGTGCCATCCGCAGTGACGATATGCATGCTGTTATCCCATTCCTCACCCGGATTGCCGATATTGCCATCCAGGATGGTTTCGTTGGCATGGGGATCGGGCGTGGAATCCGCAGTGGCATCCACCGGGTAGCCGCCGAGTATCTGCAGGTTGTTGCGTAGAGTGAAAGTGTAGGCGCCGGAACTGTCGTTCCACGCAGAGGGAAAATACGAGCCGGCGGCCACATCGATCTCTGTGCAGCTTGCATTGTCTAATGCTTGTTGGAGATCATTATATGCTGTTTCCCAGGAGGAGCCATCTCCGCCAGGCACGGCCGCGGCATTAACACGGCAGACCACGGTGTCAGCCCGGGCGCGCAGGACGTTGCCGCCTCCGGCGAACTGCCCGAACAGTACTGCCAGGATGACGAAGGTACTAAAGAGTTTCATTTTCATGATGACACCTCCAAAATTATCTTAGCGCAAAGACGTCAAGAAACAGAGACGCAAAGGGCTTTCTATCCTTCCTTGGCGCCTTTAATCCTTTGCGCTGAATCATTTCCCGGCAGCGTATTCCACAGCCTGCTCCAGGGTCATCCGGCGGCCCTCATCCAGCGAGATGCCAGCCTGATCGCCAAGGGCCTGGCGGGAGGGACCCAGCCCGGCATCCAGCTTTTGTTGCTCAGCCTGGGTGCGCGGGGAGCCGATAGCCTGCCGTAAAGCCTCGGCCGCGCCAACCAATTTATACGCCCGCTCAGGCTGGCCCTGTAGGGCGGACAGGCAGCCCATGTCTTCAAATAAATATGCCATGGCCCAGCGGTCGTTGTATTCGGTGACAATCTTGAGACTCTCCTGGTAACGCGTCGTGGCATTTGGATAGTCGCCCCGGGAGCGATACAGGTTGCCCAAGTTGTTGAGCGAGTTTGCCACCACCCACATATCGCCCACCTCCCGTCGCAGGGCCAGACCCTCCTCGTGCAGGCGCAGGGCTTCATCGTACTTGCCTTGGTCAGTTGCCACATTGCCCAGGTTGTTCAAGGAGGTAGCGATGGCCCATTTGTCGCCAAGAGCGCGGAGCAGAGCAAGTGCCTCTTCGTTCAGTGTGCGCGCCTGGTCGTACTGGTCCTGGATCCAGGCGATGATGGCCAGGTTGCTGAGCAAGCTGGCAGCGTGGGCATCGTCCTTCTGCGCGCGGCGAATGACCAGGCTCTCTTCATAGCGTTCTTTAGCCTTTTGCAGTTCGCCTTGGTGGGTGAGCACGGTGCCCTGGAAATGCAGCACCTGGGCTGTGCCATCAAGGTCGTTGAGCATAGTGAAAATCTCCATCGCCTTCTCCAACCTTTCGACGGCGGAGGCATAGTGGCCGCGCTTGCGGTCCAGCTCGGCCAGGGCAGCCAGGCAACGGCCCTCTCTAGCCTGTTCCCCGTTCTGCCCGGATTGCTCCAGCGCCTGTGAGTAGGCTTTGTCCGCCTCATCCCATTTCCCAACCAACTCCAACACGCTCCCAAGTTTGAGCAGCACATCCGCTTGCTCTTCAGGCGGAATGAGCGGCAGGGCGCGACGGTAATACTCCAGGGCGGGCTCGTTGGCATAACGCCACTGGGCGGCCACCCCGGCTTTCACCAGATATTCCCGTTTCTTGGGTAGATTTGCACTGCGCCCGTAATGAAAGGCCAGCTGGTCCAAGATCTGGTCAGTTTCCGCGCCGGCGTGCGCTTCCAAGAAGGCAGCGTACTGCTCGTGAAGGCGCTCACGTGTGGCATGGGGCAGCAGCTCATAGGCCACGTCATGCGTGATCAGGTGCTTGAAGAGATAGGCCAGCTCGGGTTCGGGGGTTTCCAGTGGGGTCAGGTCGAGTGACGAGAGTGCATTGAGGTCGGTATGAACTTGCGCTTGTTCGCCCAAATCAGGGTAGTAACCAACCAGGTGTTCGAAGCGGAACAAACGCCCAAGTACGCTGGAGACCTTGATGGTCAGTTGCTGGCTGGCCGCCAGTTGGTCAATCCGGCTGATCACCAGGCTATTCAGGCTGGCAGGCAGCTCCAATTTTTCGAGGATGGCCTGGTCGCGCAGGTCCAGGTCGCGGTCATGGAGGTAATTGATCAGCTCTTCGGCGTAGAAGGGGTTGCCCTGCGCCTGGGTGATGATCTTTTCCAGCAGGGCTTTCGGCACCGCGCCGCGCCATTCGGGGTATAACTGGGCCAGTTTGGCGCGCAGTGCCTGGTCCACCTGGGCGGGGGATAGGTCAGTCAGGCGCAGGCAGGTGAAATATGGCAGCGTTTCGAATCCTGGTGCATCGGTTTTTGTCGACCCGGTGGCAGTTTCAGAGCTATGGTTCTGGGCAAGTCCGAAGGAGCGATAAGCCAACAGCACCAGCACGGGGATTTCAAAGATAGCCCGCACCACCCGCTCCAGCATGTCCCGGGATGCGGCATCGATCCAGTGCATATCCTCTAGCACCAGCAGGAGTCCGCTCCCGTCCTCCCCGGCTTCTTTTGCTCGGGCGCGCAGGATGTCGAGCAGCAGGGCTTCGAGAGCGGTGAGGCGGTGCTTGGGCTCCAATGCCTGCGTGAACTCGTTTTCGGGGATGGCCAAGCCAAGCAGCTCGCCGAGCAGCGGCACCGCTTCCAGACGGTCTGGGGCCAGGTCTTCCACTTCACCCTCCAGGTTACGGATCTGGCGGCGTGGAGGCGCTTCGGGGTCCAGGTCGAAGAAGGCCGACCAGATCGGCTTCCAGACCAGGTAAGCGGTCTGGGTGCCATCCGACTGGCAGGCGCCGCCGTATCCCTCCAGCCCTTTGGTGCGCGCCAAGCGGATCGCTTCTGCCACCAAGCGGCTCTTGCCCATCCCGGCTTCGGCGGTTATCCCCACCACTTGCCCCTGACCTCCCAGCGCCAGGTCGATCTTTTCTGTGATGATTCCCAGTTCTTTTTCTCTGCCGACCATAGGTAACGAATAAGAAGGTTCCTGCAAGCGGATTGCTCTGCGGACCTGGACGCCAAGGACTGCGAAGACAGGAACGGGTTCCGCCTTGCCCTTTAACTGGATGGGCGGGCGCGGCTCGAATGTGAGCCCTTCCTTTTGAAAGCCGGTCCCATTGTACTCAGTATCCGTCAGCTCCTTGTGCACCCGCCGGCTGATGAGCACCTCCCCGGCTGCAGCGCGGCTCATCAGACGGGCGGCCAGGTTCACATCGTCCCCCAGTGCGCCGTAGGAGCGTCGGGTGTTACCGCCATATTCCCCCGTGCGCATGGTGCCGCGCGTTACGCCGATCTGTATCGTGGCACCTTCTGCCAGTCCGGTATGCAGTTTGCTTAGCTTGAGCGCAGTCAGGACTGCCCGGCGGGAATCGTCCTCATGGCTGACGCACGCCCCGAAGTTAATGTAAAGGTAGCTGCCCTTATCACCGACAGTGATCTCTAGCAGGTTTCCTCCTGTCGGCTCCAGCAGATTCTGCACGGCACGGATATATTCGTTCAGGCGGCTGCCAGCCTGCGGATCGTTGTCGTAATCGATGCCGCTAAAGCGTAAGAAGACCGCCACAGTGGGGCGCAGCTCGGTCAGAAATTCCCCCATGCCGGCCTGCAGGCGTTCGACCACCGGCTGGTGCACCCACGGACGAACCTGCGCTTCGGTGAGCTGACCGGGTTGCAACCCGGGCCAAGGTGTTGGCGCGGCGGGGGTTTTAAGCCCGCCCAGGACGGCAAAACACCGACCCGGGCCGGTTCCGGCCTGCTCCTGCCGCCATTCGGAAATATCCAGCAGGTCCCCCAAGCACCCAACAGCGGCTTCGTCCAAGAGAATATCGCCACGGTTGGCGTGATGCTCGCCTTCGGCCATGCGATACAAGGTTTCGCCGGCGAGTATATCGTATAACAGGATAGCCGGATCGCCAACCAGGAACCGGCGGGCGGGCCCACAGGCCACGGAGATTTTCACCGCCAGGGCGACAGGTTCCCGCCCGGGCACCGGCACCGACGCAAAGGACCGCATCGCGGATTGCATTGCCAAGGCGCAGGTGATGGCGCGTAGCACAGCTCGCGTTACTGCCTCCGGTGCAGGCACAGCCTTTTGAGAAGGTGCTCCTTCTTGAGAAAGCGCCCCTTCGAACCAGCAGGTGATGGCATCACCGGCAAAACCGATCACGCTGCCGCCAAACCGTTCGACTTCGCCGATCAAGGCATCATAAATGGCGTTCAGGTATAACGGAAGCTCCTCCGCACCACGCCGCAGTCCTAAAGCATCTGTTAAGGCTTCCGTCAGGGGGGTGAATCCGGAGACATCGGCAAATAAAGCGGCTCCCTCTACATTCTCAGGCAGGTCTTTGCCGAGCGCCAATGCCGCCCGCCGGTCTTGCGGAATATATAGCCAGGCCTGGTTGATCCAGGAATTCCCATTAGCCATTAGTGATCCTTACAAGCAAGGTAATTCTCAACGTTCTTCCAGTTATTAACCCTTCTAAAGCGAGAAATGGCGATATAAGTATGAATAATATCTCCAGGTGAATTGTTAAATTATACACGATTCCCCATAGCATCCTACAAACTGAGACGGCCAGTCTGACCAGTCCCCAAAGGATTTACCAGTTATTAGCTTAGGCTTGGTGCACTGTCCAGCTCGGCAAAGACCTGCCGAACCACCCATGGAGGCGTGCCGTAGAGCTTTTCCTGCTTGCGGGCAGGGAAGGGAACGACGGTGCACTATCGCCCGTAGAAGAGATGGTCTGGATACTCCGGCAGTCGGAAGACAAGCTGCTCGAGGATCTCCATGACCTGCCAGAAGTCGGGGTAGTGCATACCTGTGACACTACCACAGGTACAGGTACCAAC